>JBDSIP010000333.1:0-11436 GCA_039917915.1 Thermoflexales bacterium | reverse complement strand
CCCGGTCCCCGGGGTTGAACTCCTCGGCGTAACCCAGCACATTCGTCATCTCGCGCAGCCGCTCATGGACCGCCTCGATCAGCCGGTCCGGCACCGGCGCAGGCTCGTCGCCAAACGACACCAGGCCGATCGCGTTGGCCATCCAGGTGAATGTACTCACCGGCTGCTCCTCAAGGTTGATCCGCACGAACAAGTAGCGCGGAAAGAGCGGCCGAATCTTGCGCGAGCGCGGGTTGACCGGCTTGACCCGATAAGACGGATACCACGCCTCAAAGCCGGCCGATTCGAGCCCGCGCAAAAGTTGTGATTCCTTGTGCGGCTTGGATTGCAGCGCATACCAGCTCAGTTCCATTTTGCAGGGTCATTGGCCAGGTCGCGGCGGACCAGCTCTTCGCGCCCGCTGATCTCATCCAGGACCCGCATCACCATCCACGACACGAGGACCTGCACGCCCACCAGGACGAGAAAGGCCGCGCCCAGCATCCACAGCCAACTGCGCTGGATGGCGTCGCCGCTCGGGCTGGTCACCAGCACGGCGATTCCCAGGACCGCCCCGGCGGCAATCGCCAGCAAGCCCATCCACCAGAACTGCCGGTCGATGGGCGGATCGAACAGCGGTTTGCCAAACATCCCCTGGCGCACGGCGCGCTTCTGGAACAACGACACCAGATAGTTGAACATGATCCCAAGGTTGACCAGGCTGACACCCGCCACGCCGCAAACGCCGCCGAAATAGACCAGAAAAGTGCCCGCCCGGCCCAGCACGGTGATGCCCGACAGGCGCTGGACGGCCAGCCACACGATGACCAGCGCGGCAAACAGAACCCCGGCCAGGCCGACCATCCCGATCATGCGGGCCGGGTTATAGGTGAGGGCCGTCCACACGATCGAGTTGAAGAAGCGCACGCCGTCGCGGACCACGCTAAGCTTGGAGCGCCCGATCCGTTCGCTATAGACGATCGGGACCTCGACCATCTTGAGCCCCTCATGCACGGCCCGGGTGCTCATGACCGGAGTGAAGTTCAGACCGTCGGGCAGGGGGTATAGCCGCTCGAGCGCCGAGCGCCGGATGACGCGCATGCCGCTGGCGCTGTCGCTGATCCGAGCCTGGCCGATCAGGCTGAGCAAGCCGGCAAAAAACCAGTTTCCGAGCCGGCGCGTCGTGGGCATCTCGCTCTTCTCTCCGGCCATTCGCGAGCCGATGACGAGATCGGCGCCGGCCAGCGCGGCCCGGCACAAGTCTGGCAGGCTTTCGGGGGGATAGGTTCCGTCGGCGTCGAGGAAGGCGATAAATTCGCCCGTTGAACACGAGAACCCGGTTTTGAGCGCCGCGCCATAGCCGTGGTTGGCAACATGCCGGACCAGCCGCGCGCCCTCGATCTGGCTGACGGCGGCGGCGGTGCCGTCGCGGCTGCCATCGTCGACGACGATCAAGTCGACATCGCCGATGCCCGAGGCGCGGGTGGACGCGCGCGCGTCGAGGACACGTCTAACGATCTCAGCAATGCCGTGCTCTTCGTTGTAGGCCGGAATGACAACTGAAAGGCTCATGTAAATGCGTTGCGTCCGATGTCGCGCGGCTTCATGGTCGCCCGTAGCGGTTAAGGTCGCAGGCGGGCCATCTCCGCGCACCGCGACTCCAGGAACAAGAAGCATTCTAGCAGACCGCGCGCGGCAAAACGGTAGTAAGCCACCCTGTCGCGGCGTGCGCGCGCGGCGCTCGCTTCTTATGTTCAGGCGGGGCGGCTGGTCCCCCACAGTTGAGCCGTCGCGGAGCGACAGGATGAGAATAGCCGTGGGTTTCAACCCACGGCGGTTTCAACCCGCGGCCCTATGACGCGATTCATGCGAGGCCCCCACATGCGCAAGGCGCCCGCGGGTTGAAACCCACGGCTACGGTCATGCGGTCGCTCCGCGACCGGATCCCCACCTGTGTGGCTCCATGGTTTGGCGATTGCAGGCTCGGGAAGCACGACGAAAGCGTACTAAACCTACTCATACACCGGCGCCGACCGCTGGGCGCGGATCGCGGCCGCGTCCTGAGCCGACAGGTCGCGGATAACCCGGGCGGGCACGCCCCCAACCAGGGCATGGGCCGGCACATCCTGGGTGACCACCGCGCCCGCCGCGATCACCGCGCCTTTTCCAATCGTCACGCCGTCGGTGATGACCGCGCCCGATCCGATCCACACATCATCTTCGATCACGATGCCTTCGGCGGTGATGCCCTGTCCAATGAAGGGCTTGTGCGGGTCGTCAAAGACATGGTTGACAGCGATGATCTGGCACAGCGGCGAGGTGTAGACCCGATTGCCGATGCGCACCCCGCCCTGCCCGCGGATGACGTTCGCCTCGCCAATCAGACAGTCGTCGCCGAGGGTGATGCCGGCATGCGGCAGTCCGCGGAAGTTGTAAACGTGCAGAATGGTGTTGGCCATCACATAGCTCCGCTCGCCGATGCTGACCCCGTCCGGGCAAGCGTGGATATACACCCCATGGTCGAGATACGACCCGCGCTTGAGGCGGATCCGGCTCGCAAAACGCAGCCGGACGCCGTCTTCGATCGCAGGGAGCCCTTCCAGCCGCATCATCAGGCGGTAGGCGATCGCCCGCATCCCAATCCCGGCGACGGACGGAATTCCGCCGAGGAGTAATTGAAGCAACTGTTCGAGAAGATAGCGGCCTGGGTTGTCGGCCTGGCGGCGGAGATAAAGCCCGGCCAGGCTCAGGCTGCCCGTGCCGGGCGCGTGGTCGCGATGGGATGCCGGTAACATAAGGAGTTCAGAGTCACTCTAAAAGGCGCGCATCAAGTATACTTGTTGAGTTAGGCTTGCGGTGTGCCGCCAGCCTTGTTTCGCGTCCGCCGGCATGGCGTTCTGAATCAAGGTGTCATGGAAGTTCAACGGATCCTAAAAATCGCCGCGGCATGGTGGTGGCTGATCCTCGCCAGCGCGCTGGTGGCGGCGGTGACAAGTTTTGTCGTCACCCGCCAGTCCCCGCCCATCTATCAGTCGCGCGCCGCGCTTTTGGTCGGGCAAACCCTGCGCAATCCGAACGCCTCCGGAAGTGACACGTATTCGGCCGAGGCGCTGGCCAAGAGCTATGCCGACCTGGCCGTCCGCGAGCCCGTTTTGCAGGGCGCACTGAACGCGCTCGGCCTGAAATGGGATTGGCTCACCTTGAAGAGCATCGTGAACGCCCGGGCGGTGCCCGGCACCCAGGTCGTGGAAGTGACGGTGATCGACACCGATCCGGTGCGGGTGAAAGCGCTGGCGTCTGAGATCGCGAATCAGTTGATTCAGCAGAGCCCCTCGGCCAACGACAGCACCCAGGACGCGCAGCGCCAGTTCACCCGCGATCAGGTTGACAAGCTGCGGGCCAACATCAAGAAGGCCGAGCAGGAGGTGCGCGAGCTTGATGACGCGATCAGCAAGTCGAACAGCGCGCGTCAGATCCTGGACGCCCGGACCCGGCAGACGACCGTGCAGACGCAGATCACGACCTGGCAGTCCTCGTATGCCCAGTTGCTGTCCAATATCGACAACGAAACGCCCAACGCGCTGAGGGTGATCGAAGCCGCCCAGCAGCCGACCATCCCCATTGGCCCCAATCTCCCCACAAATGTCCTGCTTGCGACCCTGATCGGCCTGTCCCTCGGGGCCGGCGCCGCCGTGCTGCTGGACTTCATCGACGACACGATGAAGGCCGGCGATGACATCGGCAAGGAGCTGTCCTCGAGCTTTCTGGGCACCATCCCGCGGATCGGCACATTGCGCGACCGGGATTCGGCGAAGCTCCTCGGGCGCTCGGATGAATTCTCGCCCGGGATCGAGGCGCTCCAATTGGTCCGGACCAATCTGCAGTTCAGCGCGATTGACAAACCGTTGAAGACGCTGATGGTGACCAGCAGCCGCCCGTCGGACGGCAAGAGCCTGACCGCCGCGAACCTGGCCATGACCCTGGCCCGGACCGGGGCCCGGGTCATCATCGTTGACGCCGACTTGCGTCGGCCAACCCAGCACTACCTGTTCAATGTCCCAAACTACCTTGGGCTGACCAACGCCTTGCTGGAGAAGGACACCGAACTGGACAAGTTCCTCATCACGTATGAGGGCCTCGAGAACCTGCGCATCCTCCCGGCCGGTCCGTTGGTGCCCAATCCTCCGGAACTCCTGGCGTCCAACCGGATGCGCGATATCATCGCCCAGCTCCGCGAACGGGCCGACATCGTCATCTTCGACGCGTTGCCGGTGATCAATCTAGCCGACGCGCTCAGCCTCGGGCAGCAACTGGATGGCGCTCTACTGGTCGTGCGGGTCAACCGGACGCGGCGCCAGGTGGCGCAGGCGGCCGTGGCCAATCTCAGGCGCTCGGGCATCCACATTTTTGGGGTTGTCCTGAATGACCTGCGCGTCTCGCGGAACAATAGCTACTACTATTACGCCGACCGGAAGGATGGCAAGAGCAAACGCCGCGGCTCGCGGAGTGGTCGATCTTTCGGCGCGGGCGCGCCGGCGTCCAGCGATCCTGGCGCCATCCCCGCCGGCGCTTCGGACCCGGCGTAGCGGTCCGCACCGCAACGAACCGGCCCGCAAGGGCGCGCTAAGGACGCGTCCACGAATGACATTTACGTTTTCCCAGTCGCAATCCAGCCAAGTGCAACGTTGTTTGCCAAGACAAGTCTGATGCGCAGCACCACGTAGAAGGCGCTGCAGGTGTCGTTCGTCATTCCCGCGTTCGCGGGAATGACGACATACGTACGCCGCGCTGCCAACGTGGGGTGGCGCCAATGAATCGTCTCGGCAAATTTCGTCGCGGTCGCAGGTTTAACGGAGGCTCTGCTCACCGCGTTGGCTGGCTGCGATACCAGGCTACGGTGGCCTGGAGACCCTGGACGAGCGTCTTCTTAGCCGTCCACGCCAGGTCCTTCGACGCACGTCCGCAGTCCATAAACGTCGTCCGCACTTCGCCCGGTTTGGCCGGCCCATGCTGCTCAGGCCCGTTATAGCCCGTCATCCCGGCCAATGAACGGAAAACGGTCTTGATGTCGGTCGCCACCCCCGTGCCGATGTTGTAAATCCCCGACCCGCGGTTTGCGGCGGCCAGATTGGCCTGTGCCACATCCGGGCCAAACACGAAATCGCGCTGATTCAACCCATCGCCGAAGATCACCGGCTCCTCGCCCGCCAGCATGCGACCCGCAAAAATCGCCACCACGCCGGCTTCGCCGCGCGAATCCTGGCGCGGTCCGTAGACGTTGCCATAGCGCAGAATGCAATGATCCAAGCCGAAGTTATGGCGGAAGCTCTTCAGATAGTACTCGCAGGCGAGCTTGCTCACGCCATACGGGTCCAGCGGCCCGGCGAGCGTCTCCTCTGTCGCCGGCAGCGCGGCGGGATTGCCGTACACCGCCCCACCCGTGGATGCGAAGACGATTTTGCGGACCCCATTGGCGCAGGCAGCCTGAAGCAGATTGAGCGTCCCGACCACGTTGATCTGGGCGTATTCCTGGGGATCGACCAGGCTGTGCCGCACATCGGCGGCGGCCGCCTGATGGCTGATGACAGCCGGCCGCTCCCGGGCAACGACCTCGGTAAGCGCCGCCTTGTCGCGCAGATCAACTTCGTAGAAACGCGCGGCCGGGTTGAGGTTTTCGCGCCGGCCGGTTCGAAGGTTGTCGACGACGCACACGCTGTAGCCCGCCTCAAGAAATGCGTCAACGACGTGCGAGCCAATAAATCCGGCGCCGCCGGTGACAAGTACAGTGTCCATGGTGTTTTGGGTGGGTGTTAAGGGAGTTGCGTTTCGTCGGGCATAAAAACCGGATCGACGAGCAGCCCGGCCGCGGTGAGGTTGGCCCAGGCCGCCCGGTCCCGATCGCCCGCCCGAGTATAACGATAGAAACCAAGGTATGCCATCCGGCCGCGCGCAAACGGCACGCCGCTGGCGGCGGCCACAGCCTCGTCCACCTTGCCCTGGGCGGCCATTGCCTCGGCGTAGATCAGGCGGGTTGTGTTGTCACGATTGCCGGACGCCAGGGCCCTGACCGCGTAGGCAGCCCCGGCCTCATAGCGGGCCCGCGATAGCTCGATCGACGCGAGCCGCTGTAGGGCGGTCAGATTTCCAGGGTCGAGCGCAAGCGCGCTGGCGTAGCTCTGCTTTGCGCCGTCCAGGTCAACCCTGGCCCGCACAAGGTCGAGGGTGGGGTCTGCCCAATTCTCCAGCCGGTAGACGCTGAGTTCCGCGCGGGCCTGTTGAACGACCCCGGCATTGACGAAGACGGCCGCCTGCAACGCCGGCGTCAGGCTAACGCCAAGGGCGACCGCGGCCAGGCCCGCCACCCCGAGCGCGCCGATCCGGG
The DNA here is from genome assembly GCA_039917915.1 of Thermoflexales bacterium. Taxonomy (GTDB): domain Bacteria; phylum Chloroflexota; class Anaerolineae; order J036; family Brachytrichaceae; genus Brachythrix. The sequence goes on along the minus strand of JBDSIP010000333.1, from coordinate 5,075 downwards.
CGAGGTCCCGGGCGCTCACCGCCGTGGGTGGCGCGCCCAGGCAGCCGGCCGCGGCGATCGCCATTCCCGCCGGCAGGAAAATCAGGAACACCCACTTTGTCGCGTAGACGACGTCGTCCCCCACCCCATGAAACAGGACGATCGCAATCGCAATGCAGGCGGCCTGGACCAGCCAGCGCAGCGAGTCATCTGCCGTGCGAGGGCCGCTCTCGGAGGCGCGCAGGCCGACCCACAGCGCGACAAGTTGGGCGCCCGTAAACAGGGCCAGCCCGGCAGCGCCCTGCTCGATCATCAGGTCCACAAACAGATTGTGGGCATGCGGCAGAAATCCTACTTGCAGCAACAGGGCATAAACCGAGAACTGCGGGCCAAACGTTGCCAGGCCCGTTCCAAGAAAGGGCGTGGCCGCCGCCATCGGCCACGTCCACGCCAGGAGAGAGAGTCGGCTGGTCGGGCTGGCGGCCGAGGACGGGCTGGTCAGCCAAAGCAGCCATAGCTCGGCGGCGGCCAGCCCGAGAAAGCACGCCCCAAATGCGATAACCAGAAGGTTCCGACGGGCGCGCTCGCTGAAGCGCAGCCCGCGCCAAAACACCCAGACCGCTCCGGCGGCGCCAACAGCGGCCCAGGCAGAACGCGACTGGGTCATCCCGAATACAAAGACGACAAGAGCGGTCTCCGCCATCAGCGCGATCCAGGCCGTCCACCAAAGTCGTCGGCGCGTTGTGGCCCGTTCGGCCTGTCGCTTGAAGATGAAGCACAACGCAATCTGGATTGGAAGGGCCGTTGCGATCACCCCGGCCGCGAGGTTGGGGTGGACCGGGTAGGCGCGCAGACGTGGCAACAGGCGGCCGAGTTCGCTGCCGATGCGCTCGAACAGGGCGCCCTTGTAGGTCAGGCTGGCCCAATCGGTCGTCAGCAAAAAATAGGCGCAGAAGGCGAGCAGCCCCAGGGCGGACAGAACGGCCAGAGCAATCAGCCGATCCCGGGTTCGAAACGACGCGGCGAGGAAGAAGATCGCGATGCCATCCGCGATGAGCCACAAGCGCGACGTGGCCGCGACCGAGTCAAACGAGACGAGGCCGGCGACGGCGCTGCTTCCCAAAAACAGGGCGACCAGAAGGCCGGGCCATTCCAGGCGAAGCGGTTCGCGGCGCAGAACCGCGGCCGCGATCAGCAAGAGCGCGACGACGGCGCAAAAACCGCGGCTAAGCAGCAGCACCGTGTCTAGATCTTGAGACGCCATAACAGTGATCGCAGGCTAGCGCGACGCGAGGACATCACGCATTTCGGCCGAGGCCGATCAGTTGGGCCAACACCCGCATCAGGAAAAGCGGGTTGCCGATGAGGTAGCGCCGCCACAAACGGCGCGGCTCGTGAATCAGGCGGGCCAGCCATTCCAGGCCGTTATGCGTCATCCAGCGCGGCCCGCGCGCGATCCGGCCGGACAGGGTGTTGAACAACCCGCCCACGCTGATGATGACCCGGACATGGGTCAGCCGTCCCCGGTTGGCCTGGATCCAGAGTTCCTGGCGCGGCATTCCCATTCCCACGAGCAAGACCGCCGCGCCCGAGGCCTCAATGGCTTGGACGACGCCATCGTTCTCGAGCCCATCGATCCCAAACAGGCCGTGGCGCGTGGCGAACGCGAGGACGGCCGGCGCGCAGGCGAGTTCCAGCGCGTGGGCGGCCTCTGCCGCCACGCCGGGTTCCGCGCCCAGCAGGAAGAGCCCGGCCCCGCGTTCGGCGCACAGGCGGGCCAGGGGCTTGACCCAATCGGGGGGGGTGAGGCGGGCCGGCAGCGTGTCCCATAACAGCAGCGACGCCAGTTGCACCCCGCGCCCGTCACAGATCACGATGTCCGCATCGTTGAGGGCGCCCGCAAGCGCTGGGTCATCGTGAGCGAGATTGATTGCGTGGGCATTGGCATACATGATCGTGAAAGGCGCGGTGTGTTCAAGGGCCGCTCGGATGCGCTTGAACAGCGCGGGCACGGTGACGCCGTCCACCCGCACCCGATCGACGACAACTGAATGAACGGGTCCGGCGGTTGTATCTTCGGTCTTCGGCGCCAGTCCGCCCGCACCGGCTGCGCCGCGCCACATGCGCATCGCTGCCCACATCGCGCAATTCACGCCATACACGAGCACATACAGGAGACTGCCAAATACGAGCGCATCCGCGCGATCCAGGCCAAACAGGGAGAAAATCGCCACCGCGACCAGCGGGAACAGCCCGACATTCGCCGGCAAATTGGATATCACCAGCCCCAGTTGGATCGCCAACATGAAGGCAAGCTGCTGGGGCCAGGTGAGCCCAATCCCCAGCGCGCGTGCAACCGCGACATTGGTGCCAACGGCCAACAGCCAAATGACCAGGCTCAGGCCGATAACCCGCGTCCAGAGCCCTGGCTGCCGCAGTTGCGCCCAGACTGTGGGGGGCACCTGCGCCGCGCCCATCTGAAGGCGATCCCGAATGGATGCCGGGAAACGCGCGAGCGCCCGCGCCTGCCATAGGCGCGGGCGTAGAGCGGCCAAACCGCCCACGACCAGAAAGCCGGCCAGAGCCCCAAATGCGAGACGCAAAAGAAGCGCGTTGGTCGTCGCCGCGAGGGGTGTGGTGGTCAGAATCAGCGCGTAGACGCCGAGAATGAGCGAGTCAGCGCTCTTCTCCACAATGATGCTGGCGGGCACCCACAGGCTCGCCCGGTTTTCGTCGCGCATCACAGACCATGCCCGCCAGACCTCGCCCAGGCGAACCGGCGAGAGCCAGTTGATCATCTGCCCATCCATGATTGAGCGCCCGACCTGGCCAATTGAGACCGGTGCTGCATGCAAGAGCAACCCGCGCCAGCGCGCAAAACGGACAAACTGCCCTGAAAACAGGCAGCCGATCCCGATAGCGATCCAGGCTGCATCGGCGCGGTTGAACGCCGCCGCCGCCGCGGCCACGGGAAACTCCCGCTGCGTCCACACGAGCAAGAGCGCGCCGGCGACAAGGGAAAGACCGATCCAAGCCACACGGGTCAAACCGCGCAACAAGGCCGAGCGGGGCGGTTTTGAATTGGAGCGCGAGACACGAGAAACAGCCATGAGCAAGACGTCGAGCGGCGAAACGGATTATAGGGCTACAATCCCAAAGTCATGATTTCCGGCGAGCAGCGTGGCAAACCCGCGGGGCGCGTCCAACGATCGATTCTTGCCATTCTGGTGTTTGCCGCCGCGCACGGCCTGATCTACGCATTTGTGATGCCGCCCTGGCAGCACTACGACGAGCCCAGTCATTTCGAATACGCGTGGTTCATCGCCCATCACGGGCGCCTGCCGGGGCCGGACGAGCATGATCCGGTCGCGCAGCGGGCCATCATGAAGAGTATGGCCGTCAACGCCTTCTTTGGCCCAACTGCCCCCACCGTGGACGCGTTGAGCGATGCCGAGCTCTACCTGGGCTACACCCAGCTAAGCGATCCCCCCGGCTATTACCTGCTGGCCGCAGTCCCAATCTGGCTATTTCGCGACAGCGATGTTGCGACTCAACTCAGGGCGGCGCGGCTGGTATCGGTCGGGCTGCTGGTATTGACAGTTGCGGCGGGCGCTGGCGCCGCCCGGGCCCTGACGACCGCCGGTTCCGCGCTGCGCTGGATGACGCCTTTCACGATCGCGGCGCTGCCTGCGTTTGCGGACCTCATGAGCGCTGTGAGCAATGATGCGGCAGGAATTGCCGCAGCTTCCTGGGCGGTCTATTTTGCGGTCAGGCTGCTGACCCGCGGTCTGTCCATCCGGGCGTCCCTGGGCCTGTTCGTGAGCCTGGGCGCGTGCGTGATTGCGAATCGCGCGGCACTTCCAGCCCTGGCGCTGCTTCCGCTGGTCGGCATTTTATTGATCCGTCACCCGCGCTGGCTTTCAGGGCTGATCCTGCTCGGCGGATCACTGGCTGCCCTGCTGATCCTGGCGCCCTTCGAAGACGTCCAGGCGTGGTATCGCGGCACCCTCCAGGCAGAACCGTTGTGGAGCGCATCGTCCGACGGCAACGCCGCTTTGCGCCTGGTCGCCCGGCCGGGCCGGCCAACCGACAGCGTGTTGCAGCTGATTCCGCCGGATGACGTCCAGGTATTGCGCGGAAAGCCGCTCCGTCTCAGTGGCGTGCTTGTGTCTGAACCTCCGGCGGAGGTCCGGCTGCCGTGGCTGCGCGCCGCCACAAATACGGGCGCAATCCCTGGGGAATTTGAGGCCAATCAAGTTAAGCAGTTTGGTGGTCTGGCGGCCCCGTTTGAGGTATCAGTCACCATTCCGCTGACCGCCACCCGCGCGTGGGTGATATTCGCGCCCGCGCCGGCCGGGCAGACCAGCTCATCGCAGGTCTTCCTGGATGACCTGCGACTTAGCGAGGACGGGGCGCCCAACCTGAACTGGATTCGCAACAGCGGCATGGACGGTCGCGGACCTCGAATTCGCCTGTGGGAGTCCGATTTTCGCAGCCGGTTCTTTTGGGGACTCGAGGAATACGACTTCCTCACGGCACCGTTTGACCTTCAAGCGACGGGATCCCTCTTCATCCAAACGGCGCGAAAGGTGGGCTATACGTTTTGCTGCACCTTCGCCTGGGGGTCGGTGCCGTCGCCGAAATGGGTCTACGATTACTTCTGGCTTCTCTGCATTGGAGCTGCGTTGGGCTGGTTAGCGCTCGTTGCCACGCTCCGGCATCGCGCAAAGGAGTACCGGGCGGCGGTGGCGCTGGCGCTATTCACGGCCGTTGTTGCGGCGGCCGTCATGATTCGGAGCGTTCAATCCCTGATCTACATCCCGTATGTTGCCAATGCCCGCTATGGATACCCCGCGCTGATCCCCATCATGCTCGCGTTCTCACTTGGCTGGCGCGAACTTGGAGACCTGGCTGGACGCATTTTGGCCAGATCATCCAGCGCGTCAGCCAAGTTCGGCAGGGCGCGCGCGGGCGCGGCGATCGTGTTCGTTATTGCCTGGCTCACGCTTGATGCCGCCGGGATTGCGACCGTCAGCGCTTATTTCAGAGCACCTTGAATGGGGTTCGGAAAGTGGCCGCCCGCAAAGTTCGTCGTC
>JBDSIP010000332.1:0-6080 GCA_039917915.1 Thermoflexales bacterium | reverse complement strand
GCCATGGGCTTCGCCCATGGCGGGATTTCAAATTTTCAGGGCACTACTTCATGGAGGCCATGAGTTTGTCCAGCGTCGCGCGCTCGGGACGGACCTTGGCCTCGGGCAGGAGCGCCAGGGGCACATCGCCCAGGCGCTCGACTTCAGCCAGGCTCGGGCGGCTCTGGTCAAGATAGATCAGGCCCGTGATGAAGCGCTGCTTCACCCGGGCGTCTTCGAGCAGCCGAATCGCGGCGCCCCGATCAGTCGGGTCGTGCTTGCCGCTGTCCAGCTTATGCAGCACAATGCTTCCGCCGTCATGCATCGTCACTTCGCGCGTCTCGCCTTCCTTGTAATCGACCGTAATCTGCTCGCGGGGTAGAACGAAGGTGAAGTCGTTGACGACCTCGTCGTGGCTGCGGCCCCAGGCGTAGCTCTTGCTGCTGTCGTCCTTGTTGTTGAATGTCACGCACGGGCTGATGATGTCAAGGATGGCCGTGCCACGATGGGCAAAGGCCGCTTTGATCAGCATCCGAACCTGCCTGGGATCGCCGGCAAACGAGCGCGCGACAAAACCGCAGCCCGAGATGATTGCCTCGAGGCACAGGTCGATGGGCGGCATCTCATTCGGGCGGGGCTGGTGCTTCAACTCCTGGCCCAGGTCAGCGGTGGCCGAGAACTGGCCCTTGGTCAGACCGTACACCCCGTTGTTCTCGATGATGTAGACCATGCTGACGTTGCGGCGCACGATATGTTTGAACTGGCCAAATCCGATCGAGCCGGTGTCGCCGTCGCCGCTGACCGCGACCGCGTTGACCAGGTGATTGGCCATCAGGGCGCCGGTCGCCACGGAAGGCATGCGCCCGTGCAAGGTGTTGAAGGCATGCGATCGATTCAGGAAGTAAGCCGGGCTCTTGGACGAGCAGCCGATGCCGCTGAGCTTGATCAACTTCTCGGGCTGAATCCCGTACTCGTAGCAGGCCTCGATGATCGAGGCCGAAATCGCGTCGTGGCCGCAGCCGTTGCACAGGGTGGATTCAAGGCCCTTGTAGTCAGACTTGCCAAGACCGATGGCGTTCACGGCGGGCTTGGCGGCGGCGGGCGGCGGCATGGAAGGAAGGGGAGGCATGTTTCGGGTCTCCTTTTAGTGTTCGCGGGCCAGCAGGCTTTCGGACACCCAGCGGGCGGTGAGGGGCAGGCCGTCACACAGGTTCAATGGCAGAACCTTGGCCGCCATTTCGGGCATTTCGAGACGGACCAGCTCGCACAGTTGGGCGTGGTGACTCAGCTCGACGACATAGACACGCTTGTGCCGGGCGACGAAGTCATTGACGCTCTCTGCCAGAGGCAGCGCGCGCGGGCGCAGGAAGCTCGTCTTGACACCTTTCTTCGCCAGCATGGCGCGAGCTTCATCGATGGCTGGCGTCGCAGAGCCATACCCGATGATGCCGATCTCGGCGCCTTCTACCTGATCCACAACAGGCTGAGGGAGGATCTGCCGGGCGGTCTCGTGCTTGCGGTCCAGACGTTCGAGGTTGCGCACCCAGTCGTCGGGCCGCTCGCTGTAAGAGGCCTTCTCATTGTGACCGGTGCCACGGGCGAAGTAAGCCGCCAGCGGATGATCGGTGCCCGGCAGGGTGCGATAGCCGATCCCATCGCCGTCGACGTCCTTGTAGCGGGCGAAGCCGCCCAGACGCTCAAGATCAGCGGCGTTAAGGACCTTGCCTCGATCCATCTGCATGTCGGGATAGTCAAACGGCTTGCTCATCCACTGGTTCATCCCAATGTCGAGGTCACTGGCCACGAAGACCGGAGTTTGCAGGCGCTCAGCAAAGTCAAAGGACTTCCAGCCGAACTCAAAGCACTCGTACACGTCGCCCGGCATGAGCACGACTTGCTTGCTGTCGCCGTGCCCGAGGAAATACAGCTTGAGCAGGTCGCCCTGCGAGACGCGGGTCGGCAGTCCGGTGCTTGGGCCCATCCGGGTCACGTCCCAGATCACGGCCGGGATCTCAGCGAAATACCCCAGGCCGGAGAACTCGGCCATCAACGAAATGCCGGGGCCGGACGTGCTGGTCATGGCCCGCGCGCCCGCCCAGCCCGCGCCCAGGACCATACCCAAAGCGGCAAGTTCATCCTCAGACTGCACGATGGCGTAGGTGGGCTTGCCTGTCTCGGCGTCAGTGCGCAGGCGGGGCAGATACTCGTTGAGCCCGTCGGCCAGCGATGTCGCAGGAGTGATCGGATACCAGGCCACGAAGGTCACACCGCCATACACCGAGCCCAGGGCGGCGGCCATGTTGCCGTCGACCATGATCATGCCCTCGGTCTTGGAAGCCGGCAAGCGCTCGACCCGATACGGGTCGGTCTTCTTCAGGGTTAGGCCCGCCCACTCGTGGGCGGCCATGACGACGGCCATATTGGTGGCCACGGCCTTGGGCTTGTTGCGAAACTGCCAGGCCAGGGCCGACTCAATGTCCGTCAGGTCGATGCTGAGCAGCCAGCTCAGCACGCCGACATAGACCATGTTGGCGATGTAGCTCTTGAGCTTGGGATCGACATCCGCGGCTTGCGACAACTTCTTGACCGGCATTGGGTAATACGTGACATCGGTCCGGCTGAGGGCCATCTTGGTGTCATCTGGATAGAGGAACGCCCCACCCGGCGCCAGCCGGGCCAGGTCCTCGACCGCGGTGGCCTGGTTCATGGCAATGGTCAGCTCGGCGGAGTCGCGCCGGGCGATCCAGCCATCCGCGCTGACCCGCACGCTGTACCAGGTCGGCAGACCCTGAATGTTCGAGGGGAACAGGTTTTTGCCGCTAACCGGCAGGCCCATCTTGAACAGGGCCCGCAGAATCGTGGCATTTGCGGTCTGGCTGCCGCTGCCATTCTTGGTGCCCACCATGATGGTGAAATCATTCACCACAGGTGCGCGCTCAGTTGGTGTCTGAGCGACTTCGTGTTCAACTGTGCTCATGTAGTCTCCTTGGACAGGCCCGCGCCAGCGCATCCTGGCGCCGAATCGCGCAGGCGTTACAACGATTTGTTGGGCGCGGCGCTCCGCACCTGAAGCAATCGGGTGTGCTCGACGAGAGCGGTGTAGCCCGCGTCGAAATCGCCGGCGCAGATCGCGTCGACCATGTTCTGGTGATATCGCCACACGGCGGTCAGGTAGTCGTACTCCGCATAACGATTTAGCTCAATGGCTTCGTAAGCCTCCCAGTAGGCTTCAAGAATGCCCCGGACAAAGGCGTTGTCGAGGCGGCGGAAGATCGCCAGGTGCAACTGGCGATGCTCGGCGTGCGGGATCTGCACCGGCGCGCCTTCCAGTTTGGCCCAGGCCGCGCGCATGAGATCCTGCAGAATGTCATGGTCGTCGGCGGACAGGAGGGCCACGGCCTCATGCCAGAAACCGAACTCGACATGGGTCCGGAGCAGGCTGAATTGGTCGAAGTAGGCCGGATCGATCGCCAGGGCGTAGAGCAAACTCAAGCGCACGGCCGGGAAAAATTCATACGGGGCGTGACGAATGCCAGTGCGGGGACGCACGTCGACGAACCCCAGGGCGCGCGCGACTTCGAGTTGTTCGCGCAGCTTGCCGATGCTGACGTCCATCACCCCGCTCAACTCGGTCAGGGGAGGGATGGCTTCACTCAGGGCTTTACCGTTCAACCCCTGACGATGCTTCGCCAGATACTGGAGCAGTTCGGTTTCAAGTCGTTTGAGTTCCATCGTGGGAACTACGCACCCGATTACTATGATTCATCGGATGAATAGGATGAAAGGATTGTAGCCCTTGTTCGGGATTTGTCAAGGGGGCGCTTCGCCATCATCCCCGCGACAGCGGTGAACTATATACATATCTCCCCTTTCGTCGATGCTATACGGCCGACCGGGGCCTGGAAGACCCCGTCTGAAAGGACAAAGTCCTCTGGCCACTTTGTCCGGCGCGAGCTGCCGCCCGAGCGGGCCGGAGGCCTGCGCGCCAAAAGGTCTCACGTTGCACTGGCAAACCAGCGCAGCATCATCAGCCGTCATCCTCAGGCCTTGCGTCGGGCAAGCCACCTGATGCGTGACGCTTTTGCTGGTTCTTGACGTAGCGCACGACGGCCGGCTTATGCGACTCAGATACCGAGGTGACGGCATGGGCATCCTGCCACCTGAACGACGGGTCCGATTGCGTCGATTCGAGATGATTCGCGAGATGCGAGGAGGCGCCTGCCGCCCAGCGCCTTTGTCTCGGTGCCAATGCTCCCGAAGATCGCCTCGCGATTCGCGGCGGGTATCAGCGGCCGTCGGAGCTTTGTGGCCCAAACAAAATGATAGAAGAGTCGGAAGCACCGCATCCGCTGATTTTATGGCCGCTTCTTTGGCGCCGGGAGGCCTCCGGCCGTTTCGGCACGCTATTGCGGAAACCCGTACGGGACGGAGGCACTTGTTCACTCAGACGGGGCCTTCCAGGCCCCGGTCGCGGTCGCAGTAGCGGTCGCAGTAGCGGTCGCAGTAGCGGTCGTTGTAACGCCGCACATCCCTTGACCTCTCACCAGTACCGTGTTGTGTGTATAGATCAGGGGGAAAGCGGTGATCCACAAGATGTCCCGTCCCGAACCCCTACGGAACGTACCCTTTTTCGCGGGATGACCGGAAAAACCTCGGCGCATGGCCGGCGCGCGCCACCGCCCGCAAGTTCGCCCGCGCCGAAGACTAGCGATACACCGCAGGCAGAAATGCCAGCAGGACGAGTACTGGCGTGCTGGTTGGCGTCGGCGTGCTCGTGGGTGTCGCCGTTGCAGTCGGGCTGGCCGTTGGCGTCGGGGTCGGGGTCGGCTCATCGACGAGCGTGAAGTCCTGGCGCGTGATCGTATTCGAGATTACGTTCACGCCCGAGACCGTGCCGGTGATGAAGCCCGCAGCCGAGGCGGTCATCGTGTAGGTTCCGGGAACAACGGTAATCGTATACACACCGCCCGCGTCAGCGAAACCAGACAGGCTCAAGGTGGCCGTCTGATACGTCGCGACGACAAGCGCGCCCGAGATCGGAGCGCTGGCCTGGGTCGACACCACCCCGGTGATGACGGCGCTGCCCTCCGGCACGGCCCCGACGGCCGCCGCCACGTTCAAGCGACCATAGCCATACACGTTGTTGGGCCAGGCATTGCTGCTGCACACGTTCGTCACAGACACGTGGGTGGCTGATTGATTCAGCACGTCCTCGGTAAATGCAACCTGACCTTTCAGCAACGGCCGGGCCGACCACAGCAAGGCCACCGCGCCGGCCACGTGCGGGCCGGCCATCGATGTGCCGCTAAGAAACGCGTACGGCGGAGATAGATAGCTCGATCGCACGCTCACCCCTGGCGCGCTGATATCAGGTTTGGGTCGATTGCTACCGTCAATGGCGACTGGGCCACGGCTGCTGAAAGCGGCGATGCCGCCCCCCGATGAACTGAAGGCGCCCACACTGTACGACTCATCGAACATGGCCGGCGGGTCGTGTACCGTGTTGCATCCGTAATCTCCGTCGTTGCCTGCCGAGGCCACCGTGAGAATCCCCGCCGCGCGATGCGCAGCAATGGCGATACGCATGGTGTCCCAGTTGCCTGGGTCACAGCCCTCGCTCGTAGGGCAGCCCCACGAGTTGTTTGTCACATCCGGGGAAAGGTCGGGATTGCCCTGGGCGGGTGCGCCTCCGACGGGATAGGGCGCCAGAAAGAACTCGAAGCATTCCAGATAGGTCGCGGGGGTGCCATTGCCCTGGTCCATGTTGCGGCAGCCCACCCACCTCGCACCGGGTGCCATCCCGATCTGGTTTCCCGCGCCGTCATCTCCGAGCACGGTCCCCATTGTGTGTGTGCCATGGCCATGGTCGTCGCACGGCGCCGGCGAGTCACCGGGACATGGGCCTATGCTGAAATGGATTGCATCGTGCCAATTGAATTCGTGCGTGGCGGTCACCCCGTTCCAACCGCGATATTTGCCGATCAGCGCCGGATGTGACCAGTTGTAGCCCGTGTCCTGCCCACCCGCCACGACGCCCGTCCCGGTGTAGCCCATCGACCACACGGTCGGCGCGCCGACATAGCTGATGCCGGCCTCGATCG
>JBDSIP010000331.1:0-13878 GCA_039917915.1 Thermoflexales bacterium | reverse complement strand
GATCGACAGTGATCTCGACGCCGCCCGCAAGCGGGTGAAGGACATCGACGCAGCGTTGACGGGCAGCCCGGCGGTCAACCATGCCCGCACCCAATTGGCCGTGGTGCGCAAGACCCGGCTCGAGGCCGCGGCCGCGTTCAAGTTTGCCGAATTGGATGTCCTGACCCTCGACGAGAAACTGAAGGCCGAGGAACAGCGGCTGTATGCCGGGCTGATCAAGTCTCCGAAGGAAATGGTTGACACCCAGCACGAAATCGAGTCGCTCAAACGCCGGCGGGCCGAGGCCGAGGAGCGCGAGCTCATCACCATCGACCAGCACGATACAGCCCAGGCCGACGAACTCCGCTGCGACGCGGCTCTCAAAGAAGCGCTCGCCCATTTCGAGGGCGACAGCATCTCGTTGCGCCAGGAGCGAACCAAACTGGCCGCCCACTTCAACGCCCAGGTCGAAATACGCAATTCGTCGGTCGCGGGACTGCCCAAGGGCGACATCGAGGCCTACATGGCCGTGCGGACCAAGAAGCCCAACGGGGTGGCCGTGGCAATGGTAAAGAACGACGCGTGCGGCCAGTGCGGCCAGGAACTTTCGTCGCAGCTTTTGCAGGTGGCCCGGGTGGGGGCGGTGTTCGCTTACTGCCCGTCGTGCGGCCGCATTCTGCGCGGATTGTAGTGGCGCTGTGAAATACGGCTTTGTCTTTCCGCGCGGCGACGCCCGCCTGGCCGCAGATTTCGCGCGCGAGGCCGAACAGGCCGGCTGGGATGGCTTCTTTGTGTGGGAGCCGATCTGGGGAACCGACGCCTGGATGTCGCTGGCGGCCGCGGCAATGCAGACCAGCCGCATCCGCCTGGGCACCATGGTCACCCCGCCCTCGCGCCGGCGGCCATGGAAGCTGGCGGGGGAGACGGCCACGCTGGACCAGCTCTCGAACGGCCGGGCGATTTTGTCCGTTGGACTTGGCGCGATCGACACGGGCTTCGCCGAATTTGGCGAGATCACCGGGCGCAAAACCCGGGCCGAGCTGCTCGACGAGAGCCTCGACATCATCACCGGCCTGTGGCGCGGGCAGCCATTCGGCTACGCGGGCAAGCACTACACTGTCCAACCCAAAGACTTTTATCCCCCACCCCCGCCCATCCAGCAGCCGCGCATCCCGATCTGGGTCGTGGCCGCCTGGGGAAGCGAGCGCTCGATGGCCCGCGCCATGCGCTACGACGGCATCCTGCCGACGAAGATTGACGCCGCGGGGAAGCATGTTCCCGTGACGCCGGAGGATGTGCGGGGCATCGCCGAGTATGCCGCGGCCCGGCGCGAGCATGGGTCACCCACGTTGGACATCATCGTCGAGGGCGTGATCGAGGGGAATGACCCGTCCGCCATTTCCGAGAAAGTGCGCCCGATGGCCGAGGCCGGGGCGACCTGGTGGATCGAGGCGATGTGGTCGGCGATAGATGGCATGGTGACGCCCGAGGGCCAGGCGGCCGTGCTGACCCGGCTGCGGCTGGGGCCGCCGAAGGTGTAAAGGCTTTTTGTGATTGATGTGTCCCGGCTCTGCCGGGACACATCAATCCCAATTATCAATCGTAAAATGAAGGGCCGCGCTTAGGAGCGCGCCCAAGGACACACCATGAATGATTTTCTGATCCGTGGCCGTCTGGCCGAAATCGACCCCGCCGTCGCCGAGCTCATCCAGCATGAGCAGGCTCGCCAGTTTGGAAAATTGATGATGATCCCCAGCTCGTCCTCGGCGCCGCGAGCGGTGCTCGAGGCGGTCGGCTCGGTATTCCACAATTTGTACGCCGAGGGCTACCCGCACCCGGATATGCGCGCCCTGAGCGAGGCAGAGCTGCTCGACTATGACGCCCAACTGACCTATTTCCGCCGTTATGCGGACCGGCGCTACTACAAGGGCGCCGACTACGTCAATATCCTGGAAGCGCTCGCGCAGCGCCGGACGGCCGAGGCCTTTTGCCCGCCCGGGATGGCAGTCGGCGATCTGTTTGTCAACGTGCAGCCGCTATCGGGCGCGCCGGCCAACACCGCCATTTACGAAGCGCTGGTCAACGAGGGCGACGTGGTCATGGGCCTGGATCTGATGCACGGCGGGCACCTCACCCACGGCAGCCCGGTCAATCGCAGCGGCCGGCATCACAAGATCGTGTCGTATCGGGTGAACGAGAAAACCGAACGGATCGACTACGACGAGATCCTTGCCCTGGCGCTGGAGCACAAGCCGAAGATGATCATCGCCGGGTATACCTCATATCCCCTGGCGCCGGACTTCCGCAAATTCCGGGCCATCGCCGACGCGTGCGGGGCCTTTCTGATGGCCGACATCTCGCACACGGCCGGCCTGGCCGCCGCGGGGCTGTATCCCAACCCGATCGGGGTCGCGGATGTCACCAGCTTCACCACCCACAAGTCGTTGATCGGACCGCGGGCGGCCGTGATCGTGACGACCCGGGCCGAGCTGGCCGAACGGATCGACCGGGCGGTCTTCCCCGGCGAACAGGGTGGCCCGCACATCAACGCCATCGCCGGGATCGCCGTGGCGATGAAACTCGCCCAGCAGCCGGTCTTCATGCGCCTACAGCAACAGATCGTCGCCAACGCCAGGGCCCTGGCCGATGGCTTCATCGCGAATGGCGTGCGAGTCGCGCATGGCGGGACCGACACGCATATGGTGCTGATCGACACCAAGTCCTGCGCGGGGCCAAAGGACAACCCGCTGATGGGCGACGCCGCAGCCCGAATCCTGGACGTGGCCGGCATCGTCGCCAATCGCAACACCTTGCCCGGCGACAAGAGCCCGCTCCGCCCGAGCGGGGTGCGCTTTGGCACTCCCTGGGTGACTCAGCGCGGGCTGGTCGAGGCCGATATGCGCGAGATCGCTGAGGTCGCCGCCCGCATCCTCAAGAGCGCGCGTCCCTTCTCGCTCAGCAACTCGCGCACGACCAGCTTCCGGGCCAAAGTCGATTTCGACACTCTCATCGACGGCGCTCGGCGGATCAGCGCGCTAGCCCAGAAAGCCGGCACCGACGCCGAGTCCCTCAGCGAACGCTTCCCCCACGACTGGACGGCCGTCCGCGTCGAGAACGCCTCGGGCGGGCTGGTGGCCTTCGAAGTGACCGGCGAGGACGCCCGCAACTTCCTGCATCTGGCGCTGACGTGCAATGTGCTGGATCTGGCCGACGAAAGCGCGATCGGCGGCTGGGCGCTCGAGCGGGATGGCAAACCGCTCTCGGCGGTGGTCGTGGCTCGCGACGACAACCGGATGTACGTCGCCGCGCCGGTCGACAATGCCCAGCGGCTCGCGCTGTGGCTGCGGGCGCTGAGCGATGGCTATGTCATCTTCGACAACACGGACCCGGCGGCCAAGCTGCCCGGCCCCGTGGCGGTCAAGGAAGCGCCCTACCAGCGGGTGGATGCGGCCCTGCTCCCGACGGGCATGGACGCCAAGAGCGTCGATTCGAGCAAGCCGTACTACGTTGGCCTGGCCAAGGCCCCGGCCGCCGCCGCGGATGCGCTCGCCCGCGCGACCACGGGCGTGGCCGGCGAAGGCGGGGCGCTCAAGCGCACCGCGCTGAACGACACCCATCGCAAATTGGGGGCCAAGATGGTGCCCTTTGGCGGGTGGGATATGCCCGTTTGGTACACCAGCGTGAGCGAGGAGCATCTCGCGGTCCGGAATGCGGCCGGGCTGTTCGACGTCGCCCACATGGGCGTCATCGACTGCCGCGGCCCGAACGCGCAGGCCTTCCTCGACGCCGCGACCTCGAACGATGTCACCGACGTCAAGGTGGGCGAGTCGCAGTATGGCTATCTGTTCGACCCGGGCGCGGATGTCATCGACGACATCATGATCTATCGGGTTGAGCCCGAGCGTTATCTGGTCGTCATCAACGCCTCGAACAACGACAAGGACATTGCCTGGCTGCGCGCCCTGAATGACGGAAGCGCCGACCTGGGCGGGTTGCGCCTGCCCTCGTGCGAGCTGCGCGATCTGCGCGACCCGTCCAGCGGCGACGACCAGCGGGTCGACGTCGCGCTGCAAGGACCGGCCGCCCTGCCGACGCTGCAGGCCATGCTGATCGAAGAAGGCCATCCGCAGGCGGCCGAGGCCCTCGCGCGCCTGCCCAAGACAGGTGTCATGCCAGCGCGCCTGGCCGGCTGCGATGTATTCATCTCCCGGACCGGCTACACCGGCGAATCGATCGCCTATGAAATCTTCGTCCACCCGGGCAAGTCGGTGGGGCTATGGAATGCGATTCTGGCGGCCGGCGCCGCGCACGGGGTCAAGCCGGCCGGACTGGCCGCCCGCGACAGCCTGCGGACTGAGGCGGGACTTCCGCTATATGGCCACGAGCTGGCTGGCCCGCTGAACCTGGGCCCGCAGCACATCGGCTTTGGCGGCTATGTCAAGGCCTACAAGCCGTTCTTCGTCGGCAAGGGCGCCTACTTCGTCAAGGCCGGCAAGCCTGCGCTCAAGCTCAGCCGCTTCCGGATGAACGAGAAGGGTGTGCGCGTGCCAAAGCTCGGCGATCCAGCCCTCGATAACCGCGGGCGGGTTGTCGGCACGGTGCTTTCGTGCGCCGCCGACACCGAGGGTTTCCTGCTTGGCATGGTGATGCTCGACAGCGCGCTGCAGGCCAAGGAAGGCATGCCAATCCGGGTGATGGCACTGCCCGAGCGCCAACCCGCGCCACTGACCAACCTCGCCGCGCTCGGCAGCCGGGCGCTGGTGCCGGACGAGGCGACGGTGTTGAGCCGGTTTCCAAAGAAAGTCAAGTAAACGAAAAGCAAACGCCCCCGGCTTCGCCGGGGGCGTTTGCTTTTCGGGGTGTTTTCAGGAATGCGCGAGCGCTTCGCCGGGCGTCCGGGCCTGGACCAAGGCGGGTGCGCACTCGCGCTGCTCGCGCTGCTCGCGATCGAGCGTGACCAGGGAGCAGCCGTATCGCAAGCCGACGGCAACGTAAACGGCGTCGCTCGCGCTGAGGCGATAGCTTGCCGCACCATCTTCAGCAAGCCGCGAAAGGACATCGTCTAGCGCAACCACGAGTAGATTTGGCAGATTCCGTAACGCCTCGGCAAACGAGAGCGCGAGTGCCGGGTCACCGAGTGTGCGGCTGATCGTAGCGGCAACCTCGGGAAAGATGAGGGCTGGCACGACCACGGGCGTTGCCGCCGCGCGCAGCGCCGAAAGAAACTGGCTCGATTCAGCATGAGCTGCTTCCATGGGGTTGAAAGCACTCAAAGATTCGCTGGCGCCAACAGTGTGGCGCTGGGTGGCTGACATGGCAGGCGATACCTCGGTCATCAGCGCCG
Organism: Thermoflexales bacterium; assembly: GCA_039917915.1. Classification (GTDB taxonomy): domain Bacteria; phylum Chloroflexota; class Anaerolineae; order J036; family Brachytrichaceae; genus Brachythrix. The sequence goes on along the minus strand of JBDSIP010000331.1, from coordinate 8,555 downwards.
CATCTCAGATAGAGCATCTACTCCGGAGACCCCAGCCGGCCATTTGGCGCCGATCTTCCGGCCCAAACGCTCAAGCTCGTCCCATGCATCGTCCACAGGGGCCGTTGGAGACGGCGTCACAACGCGGGGATCGTCTATCGGGGCCAGGATAGCCACGGGTTGACCTCGAAGCGTCACTGTATACCGTCTCCTACGTCGCTTTACGTTGCCGACGATCTCAGATGCCCTCGCCTTCAGTTCCTTTACGCCGATGCTGGTGTTTGCTTTGGAAGTCTTCATATCAAGTGGTCACCCAAGTGACTACATTATCACGTGCTTCATCCGATTTCCCCAATCTAAATTGTGAATCCTGAATCCACAAGGCGATAATCCAAGCATGAACCTCATCCTCACCAACGCCCGAATCTTCACCTGCGACCGCGCCCAGCCGTGGGCGACGGCGCTGGCGATTGCCAACGACAAGATCATCACGGTCGGCAGCGACGCCGACATGGACGGCGTGCGGCTGCCCAACGTAGAGCGCATCAATCTCAATGGCGCATTTGTCACACCCGGTCTGATCGACGCGCACACGCATTTGATGGGGACGGGTTTCGCGCTCCAACGGATCGATCTCCCCCGCGAGCCTGCTCGCGAACTCGTCATCGAGGCAGTCCGCCGACGCGCGGCGACGACGCCCGTCGGCAAGTGGATACTCGGGCGGGGCTGGGTGCGATTGCCCTGGTCGGCCGATGGCACGCCGACGGCGGCCGACCTCGACCCCGCGACGGCCGGTCATCCGGTTGCCCTGACCGCGGCGAGCGGACACGCGCTGTGGGTGAACAACGCCGCGCTGCGCCTGTGCGGCATCAGCGCGAGCACGCCCGATCCGTACGGCGGCCAGATCGTCCGCGACGTGACAGGCGCGCCGACCGGGCTGCTGCTCGAGGAAGCTATTCGTCTGGTCTACGAAAAACTCCCGCCGTTCAGCGCCGCCGAAGAAGAGGCGGCCGTCCTGGGCGCGATGCGGGCCATGAACCAGGCCGGACTGACCGGCACGCATTGCATGGATGGCGCGGGCGGGATTGGCAGCTTCCAGGCCTACCAACGGGTGCGGGCCAGCCACAAACAGACCCTGCGAGTGGTTAAGAACCTGCCTGCCCAGGATATGGACGCGGTGCTTGGGGCCGGCATCCGGAGCCGCTTTGGGGATGCCTGGCTGCGCGTTGGCGGGGTCAAATTCTTCGCCGATGGCGCGCTGGGCCCGCGCACGGCACTGATGATTGCGCCGTACGAGAACCAGCCCTCGAACTACGGCATGCGGACCTACGAGAAGGAGCAGCTCTTCGAGGATATCGGGCGGGTCAATGCGGCCGGGTTATCGGCGATCGTGCATGCGATCGGCGATCAGGCCAACCGGGACGTGCTGGATGCCATGGCGGCCGCGGCCGCCGGCGCAACGCCCGGTCTGCGCAACCGAATCGAACACTGCCAGGTCCTGCACCCCGACGACATCCCGCGTTTCGCGGCGCAGAACATCATCGCCTCTGTCCAACCAATACATACCACCCAGGACATGCAGGTAGCCGACCTATTCTGGGGCGCGCGGAGCAAGGGCGCCTACGCTTTCCGCAGCCTCGCGGACAGCGGGGCGCGGCTGGCCTTCGGCTCGGACGCGCCGGTCGAGGTCTTCGACCCGCTGGTCGGTCTGCACGCGGCGGTGACTCGACGGCGGGCGGATGGCACGCCCGGTCCGGACGGCTGGTATCCCGAGCAGCGGGTGACTATCGAGGAGGCCATTCAGGCCTACACCCTCGGCGCGGCGTATGCCGGCGGGATGGAGGACGAGATCGGTTCGCTCGAGACGGGCAAGTACGCCGACCTGACTGTGCTCTCGCGCGACCTCACCCGCATCCCGGGCGAAGAAATCCTGGGGGTCAAGGTTGAGCGGGTGATGGTCGGGGGTGGCTGGGTTGTATAACGTTGGCAAGGTTGGTAAGGTTTGGTAAGGTGAGTAAGGTGGGCAAGGTGTGATCAGGAGAGGAAGAGCGTTAGTCTTCGACCAGCAGCCCGGAGGGCTGCCTGAAGGTAGCCGGGGCGTCAAGCGAAGCGAGACCCCCTGAAACGAAACGCACGTGACATAAGCGGCCAGGCGCGCGAGCGGGCGTCGAGCGAAATATCGGGCGTTTCGCGTTCCACCGATTATCCACGCCGTTGATCGTTATGCATCCCCGGCGGTGTCGCTTGACAGTTTCCGATTCCCCCTTTGCGCAAGCGTCCTTGATTCGCGGGGGAGCGAGGCCGCAGACATTTGTTGTATCAGCCGGCTAGTTCTACGTGCCGGCGTGGCCGGCTGGAGCCGCGGCCGCGGCAGATGCTTCGGACCCATGGCAGACGCGGCGTACATAGGTCGCGCAGGCGCCTTCGAGGCGCCGGCTGATACAACAAAGGCCTGCGGCCTCGCTTCTGGATACGCCACGGCGCAACGCTGCGCCGTTTGTGCCTGCCCTTTCCCCTGAAAGCGGTCCGTAACTCAGGAGAACTCCTTCGACTGCAGGCGGCGAGGTTCGTCCGGGTCGGGCTCTTCGGGTTCGCCGGCCCAAACTCAGGATGCTTGCCCGGAAAAAGGGACTTTGCAGGAGCCATGACTGGGTTCACGCGCTCCCTTGCGATGTGTGGTAAGATATCGGCCTGTTCTTTGAGATTGTGTGTTTGCCGCCAAACCTCCCAAAGGTTTGGCGGCTTTTTTTGTCCTGGCGGAATGTCGGAGGCAAGGGAGATCGAATGGTCGTAAAACTGTATGTTGGTAACCTGTCGTACGAGACAACTGAAGAGGCTCTGCGGACCCTGTTTGCCCAGGCCGGCACCGTCGTGTCGGTTGCGGTGATCAAGGATCGCGATACTGGCTCCTCGAAGGGCTTCGGCTTTGTCGAGATGAGCAGCCAGCAGGAGGCGCAGGCCGCCATCACGAAGTTCAACAACTTCCAGATGGGTCAGCGCGCCCTGACTGTCAATATCGCCAAGCCGCGCGAGGATCGCGCCGGTGGCGGCGGTGGCGGCGGCGGCTTCTCGCGCTCCAAGCGCTACTAGTCTTCGCGAAAAACGGCAACGGCCAGCTCTGCTCACGCAGGGCTGGCCGTTGCCGTTTTTCGCCAATTATTCGGCGATGAGCTCGATCGGATCGAACTTCAGCACATTCGAACTATCCGCCTTGAGCCTCACTGCATCCTCGAAACGTCGCTCAGTGTAACCGTCCGCCGCGATCATCACGCTATAGGTTCTGCCGCGGGCCAAACCCGGAGTGGTGATAAAGGCTCCGGTGTCATCCGTAACGCCGAGCGCCGCGACGAGCGTCTTGACGTCATCGCCATTTGCGGCTTCAATTTCGTCGAAGCTCACCCCCGGCCTGAGGACGATCACATACGCGCGCTCAATCGGCCGCTGGGTATCCGCATCAATCACGGACCCCTGCAGGGTCACTGTGCTGGCCGCCTGTTTGGGTGGAGCCGCCCGCTCCTTTGTCTTCACCTTTCCGACGATCACATCGCCGGAAGTGGTCAGCCGGCCACCCACAAATAACTCGAGGCGGTAGTTGCCCTCGGGAATAGCCTGAGTGCCGTTGTTGAGCGAGAAGGTGTACTCGCCGTCGCCGTCGCCGTCCCATTCCTTGCCCGACTGCTTTCCGGCCGTAGGTTTGCCGTCGGAGGACCATAGGTTCCCGTATTCTTCGCCGGCGGCCAACGCGGTGACCTGCACCGCAGCGACGATCTTGCGCGTGCCCGCCGGCAAGCTTGTGCCCTCATTGGCCAACCGGCCATCCGCGTAGTCCGTTCCAAATCGAATGTTGGAGAAGCCCGCCCCACCGGTGGGCGCGGCGGGCGCCTCACGGTTGCCCTGGCGCGGCTTGGTGTCATCAACGCCGTCAAGCTGGAGGGCCTTCTGGATGTAGGGCTCGGCCAGGTTAATCATCCGCACCCGCCCGATGGCGTTGCCGTCCTTCGTCTGGCCATAGCTCGGGATGCCGATCTGCTGGCCATCCTTGTTGATCGCCAGACCACCTGAGTTGCCACCGGCGACCGTTGCGTCGGTTTTGAAGGCGTCCAGCTCGCCATCACTGTCAAAATCCTCGAAGCCGGAAACCTTGCCGCTGGAGTAGTTGACGAGATCGCCCCCGATGCCGGGATAGCCCAGAACGCCGATAAAGTTGCCAAGTTTGACTGCCTCGGAGTCGCTGCGTTGAATGACGACCAGCGGCAGCGGATCGGGCAGTTTGACGCCCTTCTCGGCCGGCGCAACGATCTTGAGCACCGCGATATCCAGCTTCGGGCTTCCCGCCACGGCCTTGGCCACATAGGTCGGCTTGGGCGCCTTGCGCGGGTTTAGGGTCAGGCCGACGAGAACGAGGCCCTCGGGGTGATGCAGACTGCCGGGCTTGCCGGACGTGTTGGAATAGTTGCCTTCGGGCGTGCCGACGCAGTGGAAGTTGGTCAGGATGTAGCCGCCAGGATCGACGACAGTGCCGGAGCAACCTCCCAGGACCTTGTTGCTTGAGTTCAGGATCCAGATCTTGACCGTGCTCAACAGGGCGTTGTCGATGGCCTCCTGGGACGGGTCCTCACCGGCGGCCCTGACCGGAGCGGCCAGAGCCGAGAGGGCCATAGACAGGGCCAGGCCGGCGGCGGCCAGGGCGTTTCGGGTTTTGGGGTTCATTGCATCTCCTTCGACGGCGCTACGGAATAATCCAACCTGCAAGCAGGTCGCCGGCTGTATCGGTCATACCGGCGAATTCGGCAGCCGGCGCGGCAAAACTAAGCACGCACACTTTTTCGCCGCACGGGACGAGGGTATCGGTCGCCCGCATGAGTGAGGGCATGGCGCCGCTCGACGCGTCCAGCAGATAGGCATAGTCGACCCGGGCCGCGTCGCGGCCGGCGACCTTGGCTGCCGCCATGTTCAGCACACGATAGCCGGCCAGTTCAGCGCCCTGGCTAAGGGTCCAGTTCGTGGCCCCGTCGAGAATGCTGCCACCGCCCGCGAGCAGCACGTCGGTCTTCGGCACCTGACGGGCGCTGACGCGCGCGCCATCGGCCCCGCCACCCTTACGGTCGAAGGCGGCGATGCTGGCGCCGGCCTCCGACGTGCGCGACCAGCGGGCTGGATAGGTCACGCTCATCCCGGCCGCGGTAGCCGTCCGGGTCTGGCCAAGCACGTCCCGGCCGATTAGGACGCCAACGACCAGCAATGCAAGCGCGACCCCCCACACGATCCATTCGGGCTCGTCTTTTGTGCCGCGCCCGATCAGCATCTTGTCGATCACCGAGGTCTCCGGCGTGGCCACCCCCATCTCGGTCACTCGGTGCAGGCGCTCGATCAGGCGGAAGAGCAGGAAGAAAATCAGCGCAGCGATGGCCACGGCGGCAACCAGGCCCAGCCAGGGGTTGAACGAGAACCCGCCGCCCAGGCCGGGTGCCGCGCCCAGGAGCACGTCGATGACACCGTTAAGGACCGCCGCGACGAGCAGGCCGATCGGAAGCCAGGTCGGGCCCATCTTGTCAAACTTCGCCCGGGCGATGAAGTAGCCGGTCACGCCACCCAGGCAGGCAAATGCGAGCGCCTCGGTGACGACCCGCAGCGCGCCAATCACGAGATCGACCCCGTTGTTGCCGGTGACGTAGAGGATGTTGAAAGCAGTCGCGTAACCCAGGCCGGCGGCGGCGCCGTAGATGATGCCGTCCACCCGTTCATCGAACTCCGAGGAGTGGTAAACCGAGTAACGCACCGCGGCGTAGATCAGGAATTGCTGGACGACCCCGGCGATAAGGATCGCGCCGGCGAGCTCGAGCCAAACGCTGCCGCTGCTCCACTCCTGGACCTTGAATAAACTCCGGATGGCCGGCTGGCCGATGCCATAGGCCAGAATCGCGCCGAGGGCGAAGACGCCCAGAATCATCCCGCGTGGCTCGGGCTCAATTCGGTCGGCGCGGATGAAGGCCAGCAGAAAAAAACCGGCTGGCACGAGGGCGAGGACAAGGCCGGCCGCGACCAGTCCGACGCCTTCCAGTTGCGGCCGGAAGAAGCCAGCCAGCAGCGCGACGATGGCGGCGAAGGCGACTGCCCCGCCGGCGTTGAGCAACACAGATTCACGGGCCACGCGTTCGTGGCTGACGGGTACGGCTTGCGCCACAGTCACCTCTCCTTGGTCGCACCCGCACCCAGAACGCCTCACTCAGCCCGTGATCGGAGGGAATATCCTCTCCGGACTGGGCTTTGTGGGTGGTTCTGGTCCACGGATGCCGTCGGCGAATAGAGGTGTAGTGTACGCGCGAATCTCCCGCATGCATCAACCTTGCAGGAGGGTCCCGTTGGCATGCGCCGGCCGAGGCTCTGTGGGACCCACAGAGGGAACGCTCCGCGCACGGCCTCCGCCGTTACCGGGTGCCCGTTGTCTGTGGCGGGCCAGGGCGCTCCGGCGCCGGGGCCCCCCCCACACCGCCTCTCAGGGGGTCCTTCGGGAAGCGCCGGGCGGCTAATGCGTTTTTCGAGACGCCCCCTGCGCTACACCAGGCTGTTCTGAATCGCGTAGTGGGTCAGTTCGGCGTTCGTCCGCAGGTTCATCTTGATCAGGATACGGGCCCGGTAGGTGCTGATGGTCTTGGCGCTGAGCGAGAGTTCGGTGGAGATTTCCTTGACTTCCTTTCCGGATGCGATCAAACACAGCACCTGATACTCGCGGTCCGAAAGATGCTTGTGGAGCGGCTGATCATCCTCATGCCGGGCGTGCAAAACCAGCTCATCCGCAACCGCCGTGCTGATGTACTTTCCGCCATGCAGAACTTTGCGGATGGCCTGGACCAATTCCTCCGGAGCGCTTTCCTTGTTCAAATAGCCGGCCGAACCGGCCCGGATCGTGCGGACGGCGTACTGATCCTCCGGATACATGCTGAGGATCAAGACGGGAAGTTGGGGGTGGTCATGTTTGATACGCTTCAGCGCCTCCAGCCCGTTGCCGCCCGGCATGGCCAGATCCAGCACCACGATATCCCAGCGCCCGCCGCCGACCAACGCCAGAAGCTCAGGCGCATTCTGCGCCTCCCCAAAGATGGCCTGGGGGAATGCCTCGGCCAGGATTTGCTTGACGCCCTGACGCACGACGGCGTGGTCATCGGCCAGCAGGATCTTCAACATTGCTCCGTCAAAATTCGGCATGAATCACTCGCCTTGCTTTACGGGGATGCTGACCGTGATCAGAGTCCCGTCGCCAGGCGCGCCTTGAATGTTAAAAGACCCGCCCAAGCGGGTCGCCCGCTCGCGCATTCCAAGCAACCCAAGCGACCGCATCCCTGCAACTTCCCGAGCCGTAATTCCCCGCCCGTCGTCGTGGACATGGAGTGTCAGCGCCTCGGGTGTGGCGCTCAGCCGCACTTCGATGTTTTGGGCATTGGCGTGGCGGGCCACGTTGGTCAAGGCCTCCTGGAAGATGCGGAACATCGCCACGGATTTAGCCCGGGCCAGGGGAAGATCCGGGGTTGTCGCGCTCACCGTGCACACAATGCCCGTCCGCTTTTCGAAGTCGCGGGCCTGCCATTCGATCGAGGCGGCCAAGCCGAGATCCTCCAGCATTCCCGGGCGCAGTTCGGTGGCGATGCGGCGCACAGTTTTGATCATTGCATCCATCTGCGTGGTCACGGATTTTGCCATCTGGGCCAGCCCGGTGTCGCGAGCAGCCAGTCGATCCGCCAGCCAGGCTAGATCGAACTTCATGGCGGTGAGGGCCTGCCCGAGTTGATCATGCAGCTCGCGCGCGATATGGGTGCGCTCCTCCTCGCGCGCCAGCTCGAGATTGGCCGCCAGAGCCTGCAACTGCGTGGACGATTCCTTGAGCTCGGCCACGGTCGCCACCCGCTGCTGATAGGCCAGGGCGTTCTGGATGGCGATCGAGGCGGCTGGAGCGAGCGCCATGAGCAGCTCTTGATCGCCGATGGTAAAGCCCTCCGCGTCTTGTTTGTTTCGAATATCGAAGAAGCCCAGCACTTCGCCTTTTGAATCCAGGATTGGCGTGCAGATCAACGAGCGCACATCCGCGTTGATCGCCAGCTCGTGTTGCAGGATCGGATCGCTGGCGGCGTCGCTTGTGCCATACGGGAACTTGTGTTCGAGGACCCAGCCGGGAATGCCTTCTCCAGAGGACCACGAATACGCAAACGGAATCGCCACCCCCTGCAGGAAATATTTGCGCACACTCATGCCCTCGGCGGTGCGCAGCCCGGCAAAACCGCTCTCGCCATTGACGATCCGAATAGCCTCGATGGCCAGGTCATCTAGAATGGTGCTTACCTCGAGGGTCGTATTCAACTCGTTGGTAATGCGAAAGAGCGTTTTTACCGTTGCCTCGGAACGCTCCAACTCCGTGATTGCGGCCCGCAATTCGGCCGTCCGTTCGCTCACCCGTTGTTCGAGCTCCAAATTATGGCGCTGGCTCTCGCGATACAAGCGGGCCTTGTCCAGATAGATCGCGATATGGCTGACTAGATTCTCGGCCAGGGCCAGCGCGTTCTGATCGAACCGGCGGCCCGATT
>JBDSIP010000330.1:0-3504 GCA_039917915.1 Thermoflexales bacterium | reverse complement strand
GGGACGGGTCGATGACGGGGATGACGGCCGGTGTCGTCGTGGTGACCGGTGTGGATGCGCCCGCCGCCGGAAATAGCGTCCCTTCCTCGACCCGCGAGTAGAGCACAGGTCCGCCCCAGTCCAGAGTTGCGCCCATCGCTCGAATCGCCTGGCGGGCCTCGCTGAGCGCCGCCTCGATGGGCTGTCCGGCCGCCAATGCCGCGTAGAAGATCTGGCTGAACACGACGGCGTTCGTGTCTTCGATGGTGAACTGCATTCCGACCACCGCCGCGATTCCGGCTCTGATCATCGCGGGGACCACGCCCGACCAGGCATTCGCGCTGTCGCGCTTGGCGCCCTCGCAGGCGGCGAGGACCGCCAGCCGAATCCCCCGCCCGGAGAAACCGTTGCGCAACACAGGCGCCGGCCAGCGATCTTCGTTGCCCGCAGCGTCAGCCAACAGCAGCGCGCCGGTGCCATCAAGCTCACCCCAGCGCGCGCCGGGCTCTTCCTGAAAGACACCGTGCCCGGCAAAATGGAAAATGTGAGCGCCTCGCATCAACTCGGTCTGCAACCTGAGCTTGGTCGCGTTCTCGATGAACACTGGCGCAATCGCGGTAATGGTCTGCAACGCGGCCCGGATGCCGCGCAGCTCGGCCGGTGTATTCAGTTGGGTCTGAGTTTTCGGATTGGCGGTCGCGACAAGCATCCGCAGCGGACCTGCCCCGATTGGATCCAGCGAGGCCGACGGCACACCTGGGATGTTTTCGCGGCGCACGATGCTGAACTTAGGGTCGAGGGCGAGGAAGTTATCGATCCCTTCTTCGGGGGTCGGGGTGTTTGCATCAGGGACGAAGACGTACTCCCATGGCACATTGGCCAGCGCCAGCGCATCGACCCGAATCCGAATCCGCAGGCGCTGGTCATCGCGACCATATTGGCGCTGACGACATTGTTCAAGCAGCTTCCGCGCGTTGGGCGGAAATAGCGCATCTGCAAGCGTCTTGCCCATCGCGATCATGTCTTCGGGTGCGAGCGCGCCATTGGCCAACTGCCGAAAGGTTTCGCGCAGCCCCGCGGGCAATTCGGCCGGCTCAGAGCGCAGCGTGTTGTCAATCAGCGGGCTCTGCGATCGGACGTGGAATCGTTCGACGACGGGATCACTGGCATCGTAGTCGACGAGATCGAGGTCGAGATTTGTGTAGTTCATTTGGCCAATGCCTGTTCGACAACCCGCCGGATGCCGGCCACCCGCTGCAAGCCGATGGACGCATCAACCGCGTCTGCGCCGGCAAAGACGATGTATCCGCCCAACGCCACATAGGCGGCCCCGAGCAACAATGTGCCCTCGGGCAGCGCGGCGGGCGGAAGCAATCCGACGATCTTCAAGCCTTTCAGCAATTTGTCCGCCAGATCGGCCTGACCTCCGTATTGCCGGCTCAACCCTCCAAGACCATTTACAGCCGCCGCCCAACGTTCGGCTGGCGGCGCGCTCGCATCGATGCGCGCGCCGAGCTTCGTCCGGGCTTCGGCCGTCCGATACCAGGCTTCTACAACTTTCGCAAACAAGGCCCCCGACGCGAGTTCATCGGCCCACGCCTTCATCTGCGCGCCGGCCGCGTTGGCGGCAGTATCGCCGAGCAACGCCCGGATCGAAGCATACGCGCTCACGAGGCTGTCTCGAGCGCGCCCATACAGCGTGCCGGCCGAGGCGTCGCCGATTTTGAAACTCAGCCCCGACCCGACGACGTCGACGGCCCTGGCCAGAGTACCGAACCCAAGGCCAGCCAGGCCGGCCAGCGCGGTTTGCCCCGATTTCGCCGCCCGGATGCTGACCAACGCGCATGCGTCAGCGACCGCGTTTTTGGCGAGCAGCCGGGCGGTCCCGAGATCCGCAAAGGCCTGGGCATCCACCGTTGCGCGCCTGGCCGCGAAATCAAACTGGCCGGTGGTCAGAATGGCGAGGTACTGCTCAACCTCGGCGATGGATCGGGCGGCCCTGCTTGTCTGCTTCGCGCCGTCTGGCGTCCGCGCGATATCGACCAGATACGATGCGACGCCCGTCTCCACGAGCGCCTTGGCCAGCAATTGCGCTGCGGCAGCCGAACGCGCGCTCTCATCAAGGCCAATGCCGGCCAACCGCCGGGCGCTGGCGTCGGTCAGATCAGCCGACCGCGACACGAATTGTCCCGCCTCCTGGGCCGGGTCATCCGCCTGCAGCGCGCGCCGTGCGGCATCCGCATACGCGCCAGCCAATCGCTCGTAGTCATCCATGGTTACGTTTCCCTCACATACGCGCCGAGCAACGCCGCCCAGCGCCTCTCCCGGGCAAAGGCGGTTTCGGCATAGAACTTGGAAATGAGCGTTTTGCGGGGCACGGGCAGATAGATCGACAGCCCGCCCACCCCCGTGACACCCTTTCCGCGGGCGAACGCCGCGGTGATCACCCCGCCGGGCGCGAGCCGTTGACCCAGCGCCGCAGCTGCCGCCTTGAGAGGCGGATCGGCTTTGGTCATCAGACGTCCGCACAACTGGCCGAGATCGGCCAGGGTGTCGCCCCAGAATCGGGTAGTTTTTGAGTGAGCGATCCACAGTGTTTGGCGTGTTGCTGGTATTCCCGCCAGCAGAGTCTCCGCGAGCGCGTCGGTTTCAGCGGCGAGCGCATTCACCTGGGCCAGGTCCAATGCCACCAGGGTCGAGACGCGTTTGTCGCGCTTCAGGTCGGCCGCGTCACCAAAGACCCCCACGATGCCGCCCGCAAGCGCAATGGGCTCGGCAGGCGGCGCGGCATTGAATAGCGCCAACACGGCTTCATAGGGCCACCCGCTATCCGGCTCGGGCGCTTCGGACGCAACCAGGACCAGAACCGACGACCGAATCTCATAGACCACCTCGAGATTGGCCATCAGGCAAGCGTCCATCCCCAGCAGATCGAGCGGGCGGCCCAGATTCGCCGCAATTTGGGCCATTGCGCGCCCAAGCTCGACCGTGTCCAGCGAATGCCCGGACCCGTCGTCGACGCAAACGGCCCGCTGGCTGCGGGTGGGCAACTCAGCGATGCGACGCAGCGTCGACCGAAAAAAAGTTCGGCGCAGGGTCGACTCACCGCGATGGGCAGTTTCCGAGATGTCAAAATCCGGTGGAGCCGCGGCCTGGGCGATTTTCACCATCTCGGCCTGGTCCCAGCCGCTGCCATGGCTCCACAGAATCAGGGCGTAACGCCGGGCCGGCCAGCGCTCAGACGCCCAAACCACGAACTCCACCAGGGTCTGGCCATCACCGGTGTCCAGTTCAGGCAGCGACTCCGGCAGTTCCCCGGCCCCTCCCTGCTCCACCCGATAGCGGGTCGGCGCTTCATATAGGCTGTCGTGCATGACCACGACATTGACGGCCTCGGTCGACCCGGCCCGGCGCAGCTCATCAATGTCGACAAAGGCGTTGGGCGAAAGGCTGTTATCCCCCGCCAGGTACACCATGAGCGTCCATTCGGCATTTGGCATATGACCTGTCAACGTCGCTATCGCG
>JBDSIP010000329.1:0-2614 GCA_039917915.1 Thermoflexales bacterium | reverse complement strand
GTGGTGATCACGGATCTGACCAAATTTATCGAGGTCGCGACCTGGATTCGGGACGAGCTGCGCTACGACATGCTGGCCAGCCTGACGGCCGCCGATTACCCCAAGGACAATGTCATCGAGGTGGTTTACCACGTGCAGCGCACAACGGGCGGACCGACGTTGTGTTACAAGGCCCGCCTGGCTCGCCCCAAGGGGAACGATCCGACCGACTGGGTGCCCTCGCTCGTGTCGGTCTATCCCGGCGCCGAGTTCCAGGAGCGCGAGGCCTACGATATGTATGGCGTGCGCTTCGAGGGCAACCCCGATCTGCGCCGGATCCTGATGTGGGAGGGCTTTGCCGGCTGGCCGCTGCGCAAGGACTGGAAGGAAGCCTATTTCGAGGGCGACACGAAGCCCTTCGAATCGCGCTGGCCGGGCGGCAACCACAAGCTGGCCGAGGATCGCGTGCCGTGGGAGGACAACGTCAACTACCCGGCCGGTTTTGACCCGCTGAACTACAAGTCCAACCCGGACGGCAATCTCTATGACAGCATGCAGGCCAACACGGCCTCGCTCAATACCGGGATGGGCTCGCATGGCGCGGGCATGAGCCCGGAGGACTTCGAAGAGCTCAAGCGGGCCGGCATTCTCGACTCGTCGGAGATGAAGACCGACCAGATCATCGTCAACATGGGCCCCCAGCACCCGTCCACCCACGGCGTGCTCCGGATGGTGGTGAAGTTGGACGGTGAGACGATCACCGACCTCAAGCTCGTGCTGGGGTATTTGCACCGCAACCACGAGAAAATTGGCGAGCGCAATACCTGGCTGCACAACATCCCCTACACCGACCGGCTGGACTACATTACCGGGATGGTCAACGAGCTGGGCTATGTCACCACTGTCGAAAAGATGATGGGGATCAAGCCCACCGATCGGGCCGAGTACCTGCGCGTGTTGATGTGCGAGTTCACCCGGGTAGCCTCGCACTTCTGGTCGATCGGCTTCCTGCTCAACGACCTGGGCGCCTTCTTCACCCCGGCGCTCTACTTCATCACCGAGCGCGACCTGATCATCGACCTGTTCGAAGGCGTCGCCGGCAGCCGGATGATGTGCAACTACATGCGCTTTGGCGGCGTGTCGCGCGACCTGACCCCGGCCCAGTTCGAGCGCGCCCGCGAGCTGGCCTTTGAGCGCCTGCCCCGCGCCATCGATGAGCTGGAGTACTTCCTGAGCGACAACGAAATCGTCAAGGCCCGCTCGATCGGGGTGGGCTACCTGCCCGCCAATCGCTCGATCGCTTACAGCCTGACCGGCCCGTGTCTGCGCGCGGCCGGGGTGCCCTACGACATCCGGCGAGCCGAGCCGTACAGCATCTACGATCGCTTCGACTGGGACGTGCCCGTGCTGTATGGCGCGGACGTCTACGATCGTTATCGCCTGCGGATCATGGAAATGCGCGAGTCGATCAAGATCCTGCAGCAGTGCTTGAACCAGATGGAGCACAATTCCAAGCCGGGCGACATCCAGGCCGGCAAGAAAGCCTACAACCATCGCGTTCCGGCCGGCCAGGCCTATGGCCGGGTCGAGACTCCAAAGGGCGAGCTAGGCTTCTACCTGGTCAGCGACGGCGCGCAGAACCCGTATCGTTATCACGTGCGCTCGTCTTCGTTTATCAACCTGAACTCGCTCAGGGAGATGACCATCGGACAGAAAATCGCCGACTCGGTCGTCGTCCTGGGCAGTCTGGACATTGTGCTCGGCGAGGTGGATCGATGAGCCTTTTCGGAACCGGCATTCTCAAGGGCCTCGGCTACACTCTGAAGCACTTCATCATGACCTATGCCGAGGACCTGAAGTATCTCGGGCGCAAGAGCGGGGTGGCCGGCACGGCCCGGGCGGTGCGCCGCCAGAACCCCAAGACGCGCGGTCTGGTCACGATCGAATATCCAAAAGAGAAGGCCCCGATGCCGGAGCACTTCCGGAACATCCCCTTCCTGGTCTATGACACGGAGAAGAAAGAGGACAAGTGCACTTCGTGCGGCATCTGCGCCAAGGTCTGCCCGCCTCAGTGCATCTGGATCGTCCGAACGGAGGATCCCGTCACCAAGCGCCCGATCCCGGCTCCCAAGGAATTCTTCATCGACAGCACGATCTGCATGAACTGCGGCTACTGCGCCGAGTTTTGTCCGTTTGACGCAATCAAGATGAACCTCGATTACGAGCTGGGGTATTACGTCGAGGACGCCCCGGATGGCCGGATGGTCCTGAACAAGTCGATGCTGATGAAGCCCGACACCTTCCACGCCGCGATTCATCCGAGCGACTGGGCGGTCGAAGTGGGCGCCCAGGCGGCTGAGAGCGCCAAGAACGCAGCCAAGAACGCGCCGAAGCCGGCCGCGCCGGTGGCCGCCGCCGCCAAGCCGGCAGCCGCGCCAGCGCCCAAGGCTCCGGGGGCGTCAGCCCCTCCGGGCGCCGCCAAGCCCCCGGAAGCGTCAGCCCCTCCGGGCGCCGCCAAGCCACCGGGAGCGTCAGCCCCGCCGGGTGCCGCGAAACCCCCGGGCGCATCGGCCCCGCCGGGTGCCGCGAAACCCCCGGGCGCATCAGCCCCGCCGGGTGCCGCGAAACCCCCGGG
>JBDSIP010000328.1:0-3123 GCA_039917915.1 Thermoflexales bacterium | reverse complement strand
GGCTGGCTGGCTGGCCGGCCGGCCGGCCAAAGCTCCGCAGGAGCAAAGGCTGGTGGAGCTGAGGTCTGCCGGACTTTGTAGGGAGATAGGCCAGTTGGCAGTGGATGTTTCCCCACAAGTTACCCTTTTGGAACCGAGCTTCACGGTTTCAAAGCTCTAGTGTCCGCTTTCGACCCATTGCGGACATTCGCGCGGGGTCCGATGGGACGACTAACGGAAGGGAGCGATCAGAGCGCGTACGATCGGCAACCAAGCTTCGCTGTTCGCGAAATGCTCCGCGTTCAGCCGAATGAGGTGGACGGCGAGCCCGACTGCAATGATGGGATAGGCCTTGCGGCAGACGAAGAGGTCATAGGTGAGCGCGATCAGCAACGGCGCAAGGATCAGGGGTTGCCACACGAAAGCGCTCTCGAACCCGGTCCGGCCGACCAGCCGACCCACCCCGACCACGGCAATCGAAAAAGTGGCAACGAACATTGCTTGTTTGTGGAAGTCGGGACGCTTTCGGTAGATGACCGCAGCAGCCAGAAAGGCCGCGAAGTAAACCATGTCGATCAGGGGGAAAAAGACGAACGCAGCGGCAGCTTCGAAGTCACTCTTCCGTTGGCCGAGGCGATCGGCAAGCAGGCCGGCCGCGTAGAGGCCGACCGCCGCAGTCGCGAAACCGTAGGCGGCGAGCCACGGGCCCATTTTCCGGTGCGTACGCGCCTGCCCGGTCATGATTAGTGTCGCTTGTGAGACGTATACAAGCAGCCAGCCAGTGAACAACGCGGCGTGCACATGGATGAGCCAAAACTGGGTGGTTGCCTGAGGAGCTCGACCGGTGACCGCACTGAAATATTGCGGCCAGAATCCGCCGATTGCGCCCGCCAGCATCATGAGGCCGAGGATGGTGAAGAACGGCGACTTGCGAAGCCGCCTGCGTACGCTTCCCGATCCTCCGACAGTCGCCTCGGCCGTGCCCATCAGCCCCTCCGTGCGGATTGGATAACATGCTGGGCCGACCGGTCCTAGCGACGATAAATGTCCGCTTTCCACCCCATGCGGACACAAATCGTATAGGTCCGCTTTCGACCCATTGCGGACATCAGAGAGTGCATTTCTATAGAGAGAAAAGCGGAATCAATGCCTGCTCTCGACAGACACGACCGAGAAGGCCGCTGCTAGAAGTTCAAAGGTGATTCCGGCGTGACGTACCTTACCACTTCCCTCAGTATGTGTATGGCCGCCGGATCGATGACGGGCTTCGCGTTCTTGGTCGACACAATTACAAGTGTGACATCATGCGCTGGGTTGTACGCGAACCCTCCGGCATAACCGTTGAAGTCGGGGTTCTGCACGTACCAGCCGTTTGCGAAGACAAACCCATGGGCAAAGTACAAGGCCGGTGGATTGAGCTTTTGGGTGGCCGAGCCGGGACTGATTATCTCCTTGTGCGAAGCCGGAGAAACGAGGAGTCCCTTGCCGAAGATTCGACCCCATCGGCCCAGGTCACGCACCGTTGACGTCAGTCCGCCGTAGGACATCGCCCAGGATGGTGTCCATGCAGTGGAGTCTTCGTAGGTGCCCCGATCCAGCATGTAGGCGTGCAGGGCTGGAGCCTGGATGGCGGCATCTATCGGTAGTTGCGTGTCCCGCAGTCCCAGCGGGCCGAGCAGGTACCGATCGTAGAGCGAACCCATGGACTCGCCGGTCGCGCGCTGGATGACCTGACCCAGGATCACGTACTCGGTATGCGAATAAGCCCAGCTGCTTCCCGGCGGAGAAAATCTCATTTTCCCTTCGCGCACCGAATATTGGATCAGCTCTTCATCCGTGAACGCGGCGAAGGGGTCGCTGAGCAATCGATCGAGCCAGGCCTGCACATGCACATAGTCGAGATAGCCGGCCGTATTCGCCGCGAGCATCCGCGGGGTCACCTGATCGGCGGCGATGAGGCCTGGAAACCAGCGCGAGATCTTGCTGTCCAGATCGATCCGCCCCTGCTCCGCCAGGATGAAAAGCAGGGTAACCAGAAACGTCTCGGAGATGCCGCCAATCCGGTAGTGCATCGCGGGGGTCGCAGGCACCCCCGGAGTCGAGGACCCCAGAGCTTCCACGAGGATTTCTTCCTGCCCCGACCACATCCCGAAAATGACCGCCCGAGTCCCGGCTTTGGCGCTTTCGGTCTGGAGAATTCTTTTGAGCATCTTCTCGTCTTGATTCGGGCCGGGGCGTGCAAGGTTTGCACGGCCAGCGCAACCAGCAAGCGCAAGCGTGATGTTGGCAGCGAGAAGGCCGACGACGTGGCGGCGCGGATAGTCCATCTGAGTAGGCGGCCTCAATTGGCGCGGGGGCGCCGGAGCGGGCGGGCTATGTTGGGGAATGTCAGGATATCGCTGGCCAAGGGAAACGCATCCCGTCGTGGGCCGGCGTTCGCGGTGCTGATTGGAATGGGCTTCAGCGTGTCGTAATAGCCTATTACCTCCGCCAGAGGAGGACCCTGCCCCGTCAGGAGGAAGGAGTCGAAGACATAGGGTAGGCCGTCGGCGAACAGTACCGATGGGCCATCCGTCACCTGAAAATGCAGGTGCGGTCCGCCTCCGGTGCCGGAGCTCCCGGCCTTCCCGATTTGTTGGCCACGCGTGACCCGGTCGCCGGGCTTCACGGTGACGCTGCCGGCCTGAAGATGACCGTAACCGGCGAAGCGCCCGTCGCCGAGATCTAGCACGATGTGGTTGCCGCCCTCGCTCTCCTGCGTGATCTCCTCTCGCGCCTCGTCGACGAGCAGGTCCCTGTAGCGATCGACCGCCACCACCACCTGGGCGTCGGCCACTGCAAAAACTGGCTGACCGAAGGTTGGAAAGGTGGTTGGGAGCTTGGGGTCACCGACGCCCGGGCGATTCTGGGCGTCCAGCTGATTGAAGTCGATCGCGAAGCGCTGGCCGAGATGCCATCGACCGCCGATCGGCATCAGTGCTCTACGATGAGGTCCGTCGCAGCAACTGCCCAGGGCGTCCCAGCCCGCGCCGGCAAGCGGAGGGCCGAGGACCACGGGAGGCCGCTGGTCGACTGCCACCCATGCGCCCCTGAACGACAGAAGCGACGATGGCACCCCTGCCGCAGGAGCAATCGTCAATCGAT
>JBDSIP010000327.1:0-5486 GCA_039917915.1 Thermoflexales bacterium | reverse complement strand
TGGCTCGCCCATGGGCGATTAGTGACGGAAATGCCGGGGCGATGTACGCCACTTTTGCAAACGATCTTGTGGTGCTTGATCGTCTGGATTGGGACGCAATTCACGCGACGTACTGGCCGGGAAAGGTGTATGCAAAAGCTGCTGAGTTACTGGTCGCTGAGTTTTTCCCATGGACAGCCTTCCATAGGGTGGGTTGTCATAACGCCGACGTCGCGCAACATGTGCGAACTTTGCTAAACTCACAGTGGCACCGTCCGGATGTAACCGTTCAGGAGGGCTGGTACTACTAGGCCATGATTGAGCTGACAAAAGGAAACCTTCTCGAATCGCCTGTTGAGGCTTTGGTTAACACCGTGAATACCGAAGGCATCATGGGTAAAGGTATAGCGCTGCAATTCAAGCAGGCCTATCCGCAGGTCTTTCGTGCGTATGAACGTGCGTGCAAAGCAGGCGAGGTCAGCCTCGGCCGAATGAATGTGCATGATCTGGGTGGACTTGCCGGTGGACCGCGCTGGGTTGTAAATTTCCCCACAAAAGGGCATTGGCGGGCGCGCAGTCGCGTTGCCGACATTGATGCGGGTCTACTGGATTTGGTGGCGACTATCAAGCGTCTTGACATATCCTCTATTGCAATTCCTCCACTCGGATGTGGGAGTGGAGGGTTGGATTGGGACGAAGTGCGCCCGCGCATTGAGTCCGCCTTGGCCAGTTTGCCCCATGTGCGAGTTCTGCTGTTTGCGCCGGGTGATACGCCGGCTGCGGCGGTTATGCCAAATCGAACCGTTCGTCCCAAGATGACCCTGGGCCGCGCTGCGTTGATCGTGCTGATGGATCGGTATCTCAAGGGGTTGCTTGATCCTTTTGTCAGCTTGCTTGAGATTCATAAGCTCATGTATTTTTTGCAGGAAGCTGGACAGCCGCTGAAATTGAAGTTTGTCGCTGAAGAGTACGGCCCTTATGCGACGAATCTTCGTCAAGTACTGATTCGCCTGGAAAAGCACTACACCCAGGGATACGGTGAAGGGAACGACACTCCCAGCAAGCCAATCGAGTTGCTTCCAGGCGCTGTCGACGAGGCGTTGGCGTTTCTGGAGAAGGATCATGCGATTCTTGAGCGCATGGAGCAGGTGACGAACCTAATTGATGGATTTGAAGACCCCTATGGGCTCGAGTTGCTGAGTTCATTGCATTGGGTGATGCGTGGGCATCCCCAAGCGCAGGCGTCCCCCGAAGTTGCAGTGGCCGCGGTCCATAATTGGAGCGAACGCAAGCGGCGGACCTTGAGGCGGGATCACCTCGTTGCGGCGTGGCAGAGGCATAAGGCGCAAGGCTGGAACTCGCGATTTGCGGCTACTTAGCACACCCGTTATTTGTGCGATGGGTGCGAAATGGGCCTCCCCTGAAGACCGGCCGCGCATCGGGTCGTTCGGCGAACTCGGCTGGGCGATGGAGGAATCTTCGACCCGGCCGGAACGCTCGCGCAAGAGACTAATGGCACGGGTGATGAAACCGGGACACGCCAACTTGACCCATCGGTGGACCCTCACATGAGCCCCCACGCCTACACCGAAGACCAGCTCGTCGAGCAGCCCTGTATCGGGTTGTTCGCCGAGCTGGGCTGGGCGACGCTGGCGCGATAGGCCGTGTCTGACGCCCCGACAATAGCGCAGCACGCCCGCAACAGGATGTCAAACCGGGTTATGATCAAGAATGCTATTCGAGCGCCAACGCCTGCTTCTCACTTTGTTGGACGCGATTGGTCGATCCGTTGGACACACCGACTTCCAGAAGCTGCTATTTCTCTTCTCGCAGGATGGCGACGCCGTTCCCAGTTACGAGTTCGTGCCCTACAAATTCGGCGCTTTCTCCCTCACTTCCCATGCGGATAAGCGCAAGTTGATTGCGGAAGGCCTATTGGCTGGCGACGAGCACAACTGGACGCTGACGCCTGAGGGCCGCAAAATTGCCCGGGAACGCCCGGCGCAAGCGACGCGGGTCGCGGCTTTCTGCGAGGATCATGCCGGGCTGCGCGGCGATGCGCTCATTGTTGAACAATATCGTCGATATCCCTACTACGCCAGCCATAGCGAGATCCTGGATCGACTTCCCCTTGATCCCGACACGCGGCTCCGCATCAGGGGCGCAAGACCAATGCCTCAGCCCGCGGGTCTCGTGACCATTGGCTACGAGGGCCGGAGTCTTGAAGCCTATCTTAACGCTCTGTTAGGCGATGGCGTGACACTCTTGTGCGATGTGCGACGCAATCCGTTCAGCCACAAGTACGGTTTCTCCAAGTCCACTCTGGCGAACGCCTGCCTTGGGGTTGACATTCGTTACGAGCATCTGCCGCAACTCGGCATCGCCTCCGAAGAGAGGCAAGCGTTGGCAAGTCAGGCGGACCGTGACGCGCTATTCGACAGATACGCCCGCACAACGCTAAGGGCGGAGAAAGCTTCGCTCGAACAAATCCTGGGATGGGTGGACTCAGGCAACCGGGTGGCGCTGACGTGTTTCGAAAGCCTCCCGGAACAGTGCCATCGACACTGCGTTTCGGAAGCGCTCAGCGCGTTGCGAGATGAGATGCTCCTGGCGAAGCACCTCTAGCAAGATCGCGAGCAGGTCATGGCCACAAGCAAGATCCTTGTCACCGTCAAGACATACCCGACCCTGTCAAAGAAATACGGTGAGACGGTTTGCACCGCCGGGGTTCGCGAGGATGGCGCGTGGGTGCGCATCTATCCCGTTCCGTTTCGCCGCCTGGAGGAGGAAGAGCAGTACCGGAAGTTCGATTGGCTCGAGTGCGAATTGATTCGTAACGCGTCCGACCCGCGCCCGGAGACATATCGCCCTGCTGATGTGAAACAACTCGGGCCTGTTGCGCACATGGATACGCGGGATAACTGGCGCGCGCGCCGGAACCTTCTGCTGAAGCGAGCCGAAGTATTCACGCGTCTCCAGCCCCTCCTTGCTGGCGCCAAGGCGAACAAACTCTCGCTTGCGGTCTTCAAACCCACCAAGGTGCTTGACCTTGTTTGGGAAGCAGAAGACCGCGACTGGGACCCGAAAAAGCTTGCGGAGATGCGCAAGAATTCCGATCAGCCCAGCCTGTTTGAGGATGATGCCTGGCGAACGACCTTCAGCGTTATCCCGAAGTTGCCGTATAGCTTTTCCTATCGCTTTGAAGATGCGGACGGCCGGCAAAGCGAGTTGCAAATCCTTGACTGGGAGATAGGCGCGCTCTATTGGAATTGCCTGAAGCGCTATGGCGATGAAGCGATTGCCCTGGATAAGGTGAAGGCGAAATACCTGAAGGAGTTTCAAAGAATGGACCTGCATTTCTTTCTCGGCACGACGCAGCAATTTCACTTTGTCGCGCCAAATCCATGGGTGATCATCGGCGTCTTTCCAATTCCCCACGAGCGCCAGATTGGGTTGCTGTGAGTGAGCTCTGACATGAGCCCACACGCCTACACCGAAGACCAGCTTGTCGAACTGCCCGCGATTGGGTTGTTTGCGGCGCTCGGCTGGGCGACGGTCGCGGCGATGGAGGAAACCTTTGGCCCGGCCGGCACGCTCGCCCGCGAGACGAAGGGCGAGGTGGTCTTGGTCTCGCGTCTGCGGGCCGCCCTGGAGCGCCTCAATCCGGCTCTGCCGCCCGAGGCCATCGCCGCAGCCGTCGATGAGCTGACCCGCGACCGCTCGGCCATGAGCCTCGAAGCGGCCAACCGCGAGGTCTATCTGCTGCTCAAGACCGGCATCCGGGTCTCCATCCCCGACCGCCAGCATGGCGGGCAGAAGGACGCCCGGCTGTGGGTGATCGATTGGGAGTTCCCCGAGAACAACGACTTTCTGCTGGTCAGTCAGTTCAGCGTCACCGGCGCGCTCTACACCTGCCGGCCCGACCTGGTCGGCTTTGTGAATGGCCTGCCCCTGGTCGTCATCGAACTCAAGAAGCCGGGCGTGCCGGCTCGGACCGCCTTCGACGACAACCTCACCCACTACAAGCAGCAGATCCCGGCCCTGTTCTGCTACAACGCGCTGCTCGTCGCCTCCAACGGCACCGACAGCCGGGTCGGCTCGCTGACCGCCAACTGGGACCGCTTCTTCGAGTGGAAGCGCATCGCGCGCGAGACCGAGCCGCGCCGGGTGTCGCTCGAGGTGCTCGTGCGCGGCACCTGCGACCCGGCCCGGCTGCTCGACCTGGCCGAGAACTTCACCCTCTTCTCCGAGCACAAGGCCGGGCTGGTCAAGATCCTCGGCCAGAATCATCAGGTCCTCGGGGTGAACAACGCCATCGCCTCGATGCTCGAAGCCCGCAAACGCGGACATGGGCGGGCCGGGGTGTTCTGGCAGACCCAGGGCAGCGGCAAGAGCTTCGCGATGGTCTTCTTCGCCCAGAAGGTGCTGCGCAAGGTCGAGGGCAACTGGACCTTCGTGGTCGTCACCGACCGCAAGGAGCTCGACGAGCAGATCGCGACCACCTTCAAGGCGACCGGCGCGGTGAGCGAGGCCGAGGGCGACGCCTGCCACGCCGCCAGCGGCGCGCACCTGCGCGAGCTGCTGCGCGGCAACCACCGTTACGTCTTCACCCTCGTCCACAAGTTTCAGACCCCCGAGATGCTGTGCGACCGGCCCGACGTCATCGTCCTGACCGACGAGGCGCACCGCAGCCAGTACGACACGCTGGCCCTGAACATGCGGGCGGCCCTGCCCAAGGCGCTTTTCCTGGCCTTCACCGGCACGCCGCTCATCGTCGGCGAGGAGCGCACCCGGGATGTCTTCGGCGACTACGTCTCGATCTACGACTTCCAGCAATCCGTCGAGGACGGTGCGACCGTGCCGCTGTTCTACGAGAACCGCACCCCCGAGCTGCAGCTCGTCAATCCGGACCTGAACGACGACATCTACACCCTGATCGAGGCGGCCGAACTCGACCCGGAGCAGGAGGCCAGGCTCGAGCGCGAGCTGAGCCGGCAATATCACATCCTCACCCGCGACGACCGGCTGGAAAAGGTCGCCCAGGATATCGTACGCCATTTCCTCGGGCGCGGCTTTATCGGCAAGGCGATGGTGGTGTCGATCGACAAGGCGACCGCGCTCAAGATGCACGACAAGGTCCGCAAGCATTGGGCGTTGGAGACCGAGCGCGTCCAGAAGGAACTCGGGCGGCTGGCCTACCTGCAGGTCGGCGAGCGCGAGGCGCCCGAGATCCAGGCGCAGCAGGCTGAGCTTAAACGCCGCCGGGAGGTGCTGACCACGACCGATATGGCGCTGGTCGTCTCGCCCAGCCAGAACGAGATCACGCAGATGGGCAGGCTCGGGCTCGAGATCGAGCCGCACCGCCGGCGCCTGATCGAGTCGCAGCCGCCCCTCGACGAGAAGTTCAAGGACACCCAGGATCCGCTGCGCCTGGTGTTTGTGTGCGCGATGTGGCTGACCGGCTTTGACGCGCCGAGCTGCTCGACGATTTATCTCGACAAGCCGAT
>JBDSIP010000326.1:0-4387 GCA_039917915.1 Thermoflexales bacterium | reverse complement strand
CTGGGGTTGGCCGCGTTGCAACAACATCGCCCCCAACATTCCTGATTGCCCAATTGGGCATCCACAACCAAAGAAACCAATTGCGCTCCTCTTCCCCCCGTCTTTGGGGCAAGCAAATAGAGTCACCCAGATCACAGCACTCGATAATCTGGGTGTGTTTGAACAACCAACGGACGCCGAGTACTCTTTTGCCCACAAACGCATTGCACTCTCGCAACAATTCGGCATGATCGTTCGGCATAGAGAAGTAGGTTTCCATTCGCGACCTCACGGCCCCCGCTATAATCCCCTCGTCCGCGGGTGATTAGCTCAGTTGGTTAGAGCGCTTGTTTTACACACAAGAGGTCACAGGTTCGAGCCCTGTATCGCCCATCTCACACCCGCGTGCCGTCGCCCAGCCGAACGACCTTCGAGCGATCAATCCCCACGAACTCGGTCGCGTTGCAGCAATCCACCACCGCCCGCGCATTGGCCACCACCAGGCGGTAGTCGACGGTCTTGTGCCCCGTGACGACCACGACGCAGTGCGCCTCGCGCAGGGTCTCGGCCGTGAGCGACGCGGACACCAACGACTTGACCTCGCGGTGAAAGACATCGCCGCCGACCGTGAAACGCGACACATACGGGTCGTGGTAGCTCACCTGCGCGCCGCGCTTCATCAACAACTCCATCACCCGCTCTGCCGGCGAGTTGCGCGCGTCATCGACATCGCGCTTGAAGGCTACTCCCAGGATCAGAATCTTTGCCCCCAGCATGGGCACGCTCACCCGGCTGAGGGCCTCCTCGACCAGGCCGACCACATGAAAGGGCATGCTCTGGTTGACCTCGGCGGCGAGCTCGATGAAGCGGGTATAGAAGTCGTACTCGCGGGCCTTCCACGACAGGTAATACGGGTCCACCCCGATGCAGTGCCCGCCCACCCCCGCGCTGGGGGTGAAGGCCATGAACCCGTACGGCTTGGTCTTGGCCGCGTTGATGACTTCCCAGATGTCGATGTTCATCCGCTCGCACAACCGGGCAAGCTCATTCACCATCGCGATGTTGACCGACCGGAAGATGTTCTCGAGCAGCTTGGTCATCTCCGCCGCGCGCGGCGACGACACCGGATGAATAGGCGCCCCGATGGCCGACAGCAGGATCGAGGCCCGCACGGTCGCCCCGGGCGTCAATCCGCCGACCACCTTGGGCGTGTTGCGCACGTCAAAGTCGCGCCGGCCCGGATCGATCCGCTCAGGCGAGAACGCCAGGTCGAAATCGACCCCGGCCGCCAGGCCGCTCCGCTCGAGGATGGGCAGCACAATCTCCTCGGTCGTGCCCGGATACGTCGTCGACTGCAACACGATGAGCTGACCCTTGCCCAGGCACGGCAAAATGCTTTCGGCCGCATTTCGGATGTACGACAGGTCGGGCGCCCGCATGGCGTCATAGGGCGTTGGGACGCAGATGAAAATTGCGTCGACGCCGCGCAGCGCGTCATAGTCCAGCGTTGCTGAAAACAACCCATTGCGGGTCAGGGTGGCGACATCGCTCGATTCAACATCCAGAATGTAGCTCTGGCCGGCGGCCAGGCTCGCCACTTTGCGCGGATCAATATCGATCCCGATCGTCTTTCGCCCGGCGCGGGCAAATGCGATTGCCAGGGGCAGGCCGACGTAGCCCAGACCGATAACACCGACCACCTGGTCGCTTTTCGCGGATGCGGATTGAGTCATGGTTACGTTTTGGGATCGGGTTCGGTCTGGATCGGCGCGGTTGGTTTTGCCTCAACCGGAAGCCGCCACGGACCGAACTCCATGAACCACAGCATATACAGGCCGCCAGCGAATGGGATCAGACCGATCAACAGCGCCGCGGTTTCGGAAAACAGCGAAACAAGCATCGCGATGATGCCGAGGCCAAAGCACACCAGATACAGGATCATGACCGCTTCGCGCCGGGTAAACCCATGTAGGGTCAGGCGGTGCGAGGTGTGATCCTTGCCCGGCGTCGTCAGCGGGTTCTTGCCTCGCCGCAAGCGCGAAATCGTCACCAACGTCACGTCAAAGACCGGCAGGGCCATGACGATCAAGGGCACCATCCACGACACGGTCGGGGCCTGGGCAAAGCGCAGGCGGATGGCTACACAGGCCAGCAGGAACCCCAGAAACATCGAGCCGGAATCGCCCATAAAGACCGACGCCGGGTTTAGGTTCCAAAACAGAAAGCCCAGGCATGCGCCCACCATAATCGCGGCAAGCGCGCCAATCAACCACTGACCGCTCAGGACAGCAAGGACCAGAAAGACCGCGCTGATCACGGCCGAGATCCCGGCCAGCAAACCATCCATGTTGTCCAGGAAGTTCATGGCGTTGGTGATGCCGACGATCCAGATCACGGTCAGGATCGCATCCAACCATTCGGTTTGAAAGAGCCGGATTCGAGTCCCGGTGTACCACACAAACAGGGCGGCCGCAATCTGGGCAATCAAACGCACATACGCGCTGAGCGAGAAGCGATCATCGGCCAGGCCGAGAAACGACATCAGCGCGGCGCCGATCAGAATCGACCCGGCCTCGGCCACCGTCCCGTTGCTTCCAAGCACGACGATGCCGGCCATCACCGCAATGAAGATCGCGGTGCCGCCCATCCGCGGGACGGGCCGGCTGTGTATGTCGCGGGCGCGCGGATGGGCCATCATCCCGACATGGGGCGCCAGCCACTTGCTCAGCGGAGTGAGGGCGATCGCCAGCACCAGCGCGCCCGCGATCAGAATGACGAGGATTTGGTCCTGAGCCATTGCGTGCAACGGGTTCGGCTACGGGGTGGCGGTCAAGGTCGTAAGCAGCGCCTCGATCCCGGCCCGCTGATCCTGCGGCGCGACATCGCGCGCGCGCGTCGCCGCTTCCCTGGCCAGATCGGCCTTGCCGGTGTCGCGATACCAGATGGCGATGTTGCGCCAAGCCTCCCAGTCTGCGGCGTTCACCTTAACGCCCTTCGCGTCGGTCAGATCAAGCCACTTTATGGTCGCCCGGATGCCCAACGCCGCATCGCCAGTCTGTTGGGCGATGAAGGCGAGCGGGCGATAGGTCTGCGAAATGAGCGTCGGGAAGATCTCCAGGCCGCTCTCAAACAGGGTCTGCGCTTCGCGCAATCGCCGGGTGTAGGTGTCGTCAAGGCCGGCCGCGCGTGTCTTGAGGTCGTCGACGTTGACAACCGCGCCGGTGCCCGTGACCGTGGCTGCCGCGGCGATCTGGGCTCGCAGGATTCGGCGCTGCTCGTCGATTCGGTTCGCTTCCTGCATGTTCAGGTCGCCGAAATACAGATAGGTCTGATCGAATTTCTGGTCAATCAAGAGGGACTTTTGGAGCTTCTCTCGCGCACCTGTCAGGTCGCCCTGCGAATACATCAGCAGCGTCCCCCACTCATTCATTAACTGCGCGTTGTTTGGGCTGAGATAGGTCGCGACCTGATATTCCTTGCCTGAACTGGTAAAGCGATCACGTTTCAGGTTCGCATCGGCTGTGACATCGGCCGACTGGCGCCACATCCGGGCCAGATTTGCGCTGTGATCGGTGTTGAGCGGGTTCAGCACGCGCGCCTCGGTCAGGATCCCGCACGCGGCCGTGATCAAGTCCTCTTTCGACAGCCGGGCGGACGGCAGCGGGTTGGTGGCGGAGTCGCGTCCCCACCCCTGCGCGCCGTCGGCCAGGACCTTTCTGGACGCGCCGTTGTTGTTCCAATCGCACTTTTCGCGGTCGCCCCAGGCCTTGACCGCGCCTTGGACGGGCGAGGCCTTGCCCTTCTCCAGAAGCGCGCGGCCCAGCCAGAGGTAGTAGAAGTCCTCGTTGGGCGCCAGATTGATGGCGATCCGGTAGTGCTCGATGGCGACATCGAACCCCTGGATGGCGGTGCCCTGCTGCAGGATGTTGGCGCCCTGTCCGTCCCACGGGTTCGCCTGTTTGTATACGATGTCGGCCCGGATGGGCTGCAAATTGCTGGTCATGATGGAAAGCAACGCGACCGGGAGGAGTGTCAGCAGCCCCGTCAGGCCGCCGGCGCTCAGCCCCGTGCGCTGAACTGGCTCGGTGTTGCGATTGACAAACGCAAAGAAGAACATCGTCACACCAACCAGCAGGTAGATGTAGCCCGGAAAGAAAGATAACTGGTTGGCGATGTTCAAGATCTCTTCGAGACCCTGTTGCCGATTCCCGGCTACAAAATCAACCAGCCGTCCCGAGATAAATGTTCCAAAGGTCACCCAAACCAAAACGGCCACGGCAATGGTCGTCAGCGTCGCGCCAGTCAGGTCGGCCAGATTGTCTTTGGCCGCAATTCCGAGATGACCGTGCCGGTGGGCATCGCTGATAAAGAGCAAGGCGCCGACGATCAGAAGCGCCAAAAACAAAAC
>JBDSIP010000325.1:0-3145 GCA_039917915.1 Thermoflexales bacterium | reverse complement strand
GCGTATTCGACCGAGCCGCCGTAGCCGTTCGACACCCGCGTCATCAGGGTCGCCGTTTTGCACGGGCTCGCCCCATCGATGCAGACCGAGGTGTAGTCAAACGTCGTTGTCGGCATCCGCACGCCATCCGCCATGACTTTAGTGACCTGCGTTAGCACGTGTCGGTCCGGAAAATAGCCGTAACCCAATTCGTAGCGCCATATTTCCGCGCCGGTCTGCCCAGCCAGCACCGATATTTGGGTCGGCTGGTAAGTGCGAGGCATCGGCATGTTTTGGCGACCCACATACCCGATGGTCACCGTGTGCCGGGTGGTACTGCCCAGGCTGTTACCATATTCGACGCGAGTCAACAGCCTGTAGTCCATATCATGGTCGAAAATTGCCCAATAGTTGTATTTGACTGACCACCGGCCAGCCTGGCTTTGGTCGTCTCGATACGTCGCGTAGACATAGCGCAAGTGCCACGCCACCGTTTCTGAATCGGGAACATTCTCCCGGTTCGCTGCGATGCGGCTCCTGGCTTCCCAGTCGCCGCCAAAGATGAACAGTGTCCCGTCCTCGGTCCACACCCAGAACGCGTCCGTCTCCGCGGCGCGCGCGCCCGGCGCATGTGGGGCCGGGCAGCTCGTCTGCGAGGCGCAATACCAGATCCGCAACGGCGCGTAACGCTCGGTCACGAACTCGCCACCGCCGACATGAACGAGCGAGTACTCCTGGTCGCCAAGCGATAACGAGTAGTCGTTGGCGTCGCTGAGCGCTGTACCATAACGATTGCACCAGTCATTCCCGCAAGTCTCCCCCCAGTCCCATTGATAGATGCTGACGCGCTGGCGCACAACGGGTGTATCCAGGCTCCAGCCCATCCCCGCCCCACCGGGTGTATCAAACTGGCGCTCGGCCCCGCCACTTGAATACCCCAGGGCCAACTTGGGCTCCAGGCCGTCCTGCATGCTGGGAACGTCGATGGGGATGGCAATCGAGCTCGTGCCCCGAAACGCATTCACCCCGCCCATATCTGGCACCATCCGCCAGGGCTTGGGATCCTGGGGCGTCTGCAGGACCACATCGTATTGCGAGAAGTGTTCAAGTCTAGCGACCAGCTCCGATGTGGCCGGGTCGAAGCGCGCCGGCACGCGCTCAGCGGTCCGGGTCCGGCCGTCCTCGCTCACCCGCCAATATCGCAAGATCGGCTCCGTTCCATACGCCGCCGGACCGCCCAACAGCCCGCTCAAGGCCAGGGTCAGCGTCACGGGCGCGCGGAAGTCCTGGCCCGGGCCAGCCTCGAACGCGAGGATCGGGTCAAAGCCGTCCTCGGGATCGGCATTCTCGGGCCCCGCCGAGATCTCGATGTCGGCATCCCGGGCCAGCGCGTTCGCCGCGAAGGACATCACGATCCGTTCGCCCAACGCTGCGCGTCCACCCGTGGCCGCAACGCGTTGCGCGACCCGGTCGGCAAAAATAGCGAGTTTCGCGCCGACGGCGAGGATGTCCGCGGGGACGATGCCCGGCGCGCGCGCCTCGACCCGCAGGCGGAGCATGGCAGGAAGGGTTGCGGCGTTCACCCGTGCCACGGCTTGGACCCAGTGCCGCCCGTCGACGTCCAGACCCTCCACGACGATGACCCCACCCGCGGCGCGCGGCGAGATCGCTTCAAGTCCGTCGGGCACGGTTAAAGAGATCGTGACGTTTCGAACCAGTGCCGGGGCCTCGACCAGGACGGTCAGGGTGACGAGATCGCCATTTGCGATCCGCCCGCGGGGGCTGAGCACGCTCACCGTCAGAGCTTGCCCTGAGCGAAGCGAAGGAGCTTGCCCTGAGCGAAGCGAAGGGGCAGGCCCTTCGACCCCGCTCAGGGCAAGCCCGGGGAAGATCAGCTCGGTTTCCTGCGCGCTTAGCGTGGGCGCAGTCGATGGGCGATCAGTGAGGGGATCGACTGCCACGATCAGTGGCGCAAGTGCCAACGCCGGCAAAACCACCGGAATCTCAGCCGGCGCCGAAGCCGCGCTTACCCCTCCCCGATACATAACTCCTTGAAGCGCAACGCAAAAAACCAACACCAGGCGACCAAATCGAGACTGTATCATTGCTCTCCATTCCGAGCGACTCACCCTAACGTCTGTAGCCTATCACCAAACGCGCCGCTTGTCCCTGGCCAGGTGGCCGGCCAGTCGGCTGTACTTTCCCTGGCCGCCTGGCCAGGATGCCAATTTTTCGCCCGGCCCGCGCATAACGAAACAGATTTACCCCGGCTTGATTGATACGTTCATATACACGGGCGCTCGATGGGATCAACCTTGCGGGAAGGCGCCGGCAGCTTCATGCGGTCGCGCTACGCTGGCGCCTACCCGCGAGGTAGATCACGTCAAGCGCCTGCCTGTTGTCTGAATCACCGATGCGGAGGATGACCCAGATGACACGGATCGTCGCCGCTGAATTGCGCGGCCCTATCCGCGACATCCGAGTCATCTTCCGCATCCGCGATTCAGACAGGTGTGGCTCCTCCCATCTGAATCACCAGGAACACGGACTCTGCGGATGACACGGAAAGGCCCTGCCCGCTGAAACTGAGCGCATCCGGGGCATCCGCAGCCTCCGTGTTTTCCGTGCTTCAGACAGGCGCCACCGCCACGACGCCCAACGGAATTACTTGTGGATCCCACGCTTTCGCGTGGGATGACGGACGCGGGGGATTGCGCGGATCATCGTTGCCGGGTCGGATGAGCCACTCCGCGACATCTGCGTCATCTTCCGCATCAGCGATTCAGACGTGTGTCCAACGCCTGCCCGCAATTGTGAAATGGATAACGCACAGAGTACCTGACCCGTTGCGGCGCCTCAAGGCATCGGCGTGTTCACATACGGCAGCGGGTCGACCATCACGCCCCCAACGGCGAGCTCCCAGTGGATGTGGGGGCCCTCGCTGCGGCCCGAGTTGCCGCTCAGGGCAATCACCTCACCGGCGCTGACAATCTGCCCGGCCTTGACATTCGCCTTGGATAAGTGGCAATAGAGGGTGAAGACCCCTCGTCCGTGGTCGACGATGACCACCAGGCCACGCACCTTGAACTCCTGGACAGCGGCGACCCGGCCGGAGGCCCCCACATGGATGGGCGTGCCGACCGGCGCGAGCACGTCAAGCCCGCTG
>JBDSIP010000324.1:0-2610 GCA_039917915.1 Thermoflexales bacterium | reverse complement strand
CCGATGATCAGTGGGGGAAGGTTCTCGACGTCACCCTGACGGGAACCTTCCGCAGTGTGCGTGCGGCAACACGCCGCATGGTCAAGAACGAGACGAAAGGCGTTATCATCAACAACGCCTCCGTCATCGGATGGCGCGCTCAGGAAGGGCAGGCCCACTATGCGGCAGCGAAGGCCGGCGTCATGGCGCTTACCCGGTCGGTTGCCCTCGACGTCGCCCCGCACGGGATCCGGGTCAACGCCGTGTCGCCAAGCCTGGCAATGCACCCTTTCCTTGCCAAGGTAACCTCCGACGAATTACTTGAGCAACTCACCTTGAGGGAGGCATTCGGCCGAGCAGCCGAGCCTTGGGAGATTGCCAACGTCATGGTGTTTCTCGCCAGCGACTACTCGTCATACATGACGGGTGAAGTCGTGTCAGTAAGCAGCCAGCAGGCCTGAAAGGACTACCACAATGACCACCGCATATATTGTCGACGCAGTTCGCACCCCCGTCGGACGCCGGGGCGGCTCGCTCGCCGGCATCCACTCCGCCGACCTCGGCGCCCATGTAATCAACTCGCTGGTTGAACGCACCGGGATCGACCCCGGAGCCGTTGATGACGTCATTTTTGGATGCACCGATACGCTCGGATCCCAGGCCGGGGACGTTGCGCGCACCGCATGGCTGGTCGCCGGAATGCCCGATCATGTCCCGGGAGTCACGATCGACAGGCAGTGCGGCTCGAGCCAGCAGGCAGTGCACTTCGCTGCCCAAGGGGTCATGTCAGGCACCGCCGATCTGATTGTCGCCGGGGGGGTGCAGAACATGTCAGCCATCCCTATCTCCTCGGCAATGACCGTCGGTGAACAATACGGGTTTACAACCCCGTTCGCGGAGTCGCCCGGCTGGCAGGCACGCTACGGGGACCAGGAGGTCTCCCAGTTCCGCTCGGCAGAGAGGATCGCCGAGAAGTGGAACATTTCGCGCGAGAACATGGAAGAATTTGCCCTGGAGAGCCACCGCCGGGCGGTCGCAGCCACCGATGAGGGGCGTTTCGCCCGCGAGATCGTTCCGATCGCCGGGCTGACCTACGATGAAACGCCCCGCAGGGATACGTCGCAGGCGAAGATGGCTTCACTGGCCACGCTGACTGAGGGCGGTAGTATCACCGCGGCCGTTGCCTCGCAGATCAGTGACGCGGCCAGCGTACTGCTGATCGCCTCGGAGAGCGCCCTGGCCGCACACTCCTTGACGCCGCGCGCACGCATCCACCACATCTCAGTGCGCGCCGACGACCCGGTGTGGATGCTGACTGGTCCGATCCGGGCAACCCGGTATGCGCTGGAGCGGGCAGGCATGAGCGTTGGCGACATCGACCTTTTTGAGTGCAATGAGGCCTTTGCCTCCGTGGTGCTTGCGTGGGCGCAGGAACTCGACGTCGACCGGGACAAGATCAACGTCAACGGTGGCGGCATTGCCCTGGGCCACCCCATCGGCGCGACGGGCACGCGCATCATGGCCACCATGCTCAACGAACTGGAGCGCAGCAAGGGGCGATTCGGCCTGCAGGTGATGTGTGAGGGCGGGGGCCAGGCTAACGTCACGATCCTTGAGCGCCTCTGAGCGGGTAATACAGACGCCATAACGCGCAGTTCCTGAGATCGATGCAGGCCAGTGGCAGGCGGGGCTTCCGAGTATGTTTATGGTGGGCTCGCCGTGGACGTGGACAGCGAGATCCTGCGCCGCGCTGATGGGCGGCTACTGACAGCTACTGCGAACGTGCTGTGCCGGCATCAACGGGTCGGCGGCCATCGGCGTCGGCGGTCACCTGCTTGGTTCTGCCGGACGCGCCTACCGGCCGTCCTGCATGGTGGTGGAGGACTCCTCGCCCAGGAGACCCCGGGAAGATCATGAAGTCCGGGTTGAGGTCGGCGGCTGCGGCGCAGAAGCAGAAGGAATAACACGGAGTTCGGCTTGAGGTGTCAGCAAGGCCGACCGGGAAGACCTGATCGGCAAGCTGGCCCTCGATGGCGTCCGCGATGCTCTCGGCATCCCAGTCATGGTCCTCTACGACGGCGCGGACCTGCGGCGGCGCGAGGAGAGCGAGCCGGCCGACGTCGAAACGGACGATTTGCCCCGTCAGGCCGGAGGATCGCGGTCGCAGCAGGTAAATGACAGCCGGTGCAATGCGCTCCGGGGAGTTGCCCTTGTATGAACCGTCAATATCCATCCGGTCAGACATCCCGGTGTGCCCAAGCGGTGAGACCGCGTTCACGCACACTCCGTCGCGGCGAGCTCAAGAGCCCAGGTGTAGGTGAGGCTCATAACGGTCCCCTTGCTGCCGCCGTACAGGGCGGTATCGTGCAGCCCCTGGGCTGAGCCTGACACGATGTTGACGCTCGACCCTGATCCTCTGCTCAGCATGGCCCTCATTGCGGCGGCGCCGCGGTACTCAACACCCGCCACATTTACCGCGAGTGTGGTATTGACCTTATCCGCTGGCTGGACGGCAGGGTGGCCCGGATGGAGAATCGCCGCGTTGTTCACGAGGCCATCGATCCGTCCAAAGGCAGAAAGACATCCCTGCACGAGCGATTCGCCGAAAGCAGGGTCGCTCACAGAGCCTGG
>JBDSIP010000323.1:0-6683 GCA_039917915.1 Thermoflexales bacterium | reverse complement strand
CGAAACCACTGCGACAGCGACATATGCCAGCTATTCCAAAACTGGGTCAGATTGGGCTTGAGATACGGCCGATCGAAGTTCTCTGGCAATTTGACGCCCAGGGCGCGTCCCAGACCCATGGCGATATCGGTGTAACCGCCGAAGTCGAAATAAATCCGAAAGGCATATGCGTACAGCATGATCCAGACCCATCCGCCCGACCGCACTTGTACCGCGTTGTCGGCGTTGAGCGCAACCAGGGCCAGGGTGTCGGCGATGGCGAGCTTTTTGACGAGCCCAATCAGGATCCGCCGGGCACCCTCGCCAATCTCCGTCACCGACGGCGACCAGGGCGTGCGCCACTCCCTCAGAAAACGATCCGCCCGGTCGATGGGACCGGAAAGCAGGGTCGGCGCAAACAAGGCGTAGGTGACAAATTCGCCCAGACCATATGGCCTCAGGGTGCGGGCCGACGTCATTCGATCGCGCAATACGCCGATGAGACGAAAGGCAAGATACGAATAGCCCAGCCAGGCAATGTCGGAATTACGGGCCTGCTCGGCCGGCTGACCCGACAGCGGCCGAAGCAGGGCGCCAAAAGCGGTCGCCAGGACGTCGCTCTTGAGCACGGCAAAGATTGCGATCAAGGCGCCGATGATGGCCCACATGGCCGAGGCGCGCGTCGTGAAAACCCGCCCGGCCAGTGCCGCGACGGCCGCGACGGCAAGCAGCGCGACCAGGACGAGCGCGATGTCAGGCGGCCGGCTGGGCGTTACGCTGAGCCCGCCCAGGTAGCGCGTGGCGGCCAGCAGCAGGATCACCCCAATCAGGCCCATCATCGCGATCTGGTCACGGCGATGGCGCAAAGCCGCCAATCCATGCAAAGACAACCACACCACGACAATCAAGCTGATCGAGAACAGAGGCACCCAGAAATCGAGATTGCGAATTGGCGATTGTGGCTGAAGCAGGAAGGGCGCAAGCGCGCTCAGAACAAAGACAATTCCGTTTCGGGCCGTGGTGACGCGACTGGCAGCCGACGAGGGCACGACGGCCGCTGGTTTTGCGGGGCGTGGCGCAGGAGCGTCGGGCGTGGCGGTCGTCATCAGAAGCCCTGATAAATCCATTGCGGCGAGCTTCCGGCGGTGGCGATCAGCAGCGCGATCAGCGCCAGACACAGCAACAGCGCGGCCAAGTTCTCCCGGGTGAAGAGCGAGCGCATGTGCTGTCTACCAATCGCGCAGAATCGCGGCGCACATGGCAGCCCGCTCGGGCAGGCTCTCGACGACGATGTGCTCGTGCAGGGCATGCGCGCCGTCACCTACGGCGCCGAGGCCGTCCATCGTCGGCACGCCGATCCCGGCCGTAAATGACGCGTCGCTCCCGCCGCCGCTGGGCGCGTGCACGAGGCCATGGCCCAATTCGATCTGCGCCAGGGCGTTGATGCGCTCAAAGGTCGCCAGCCGGCCGGCGTCACATTCCATCGGAGGACGATTGAGACCGCCCTCAACCGTCACCGTCGCGCCCGGCAGAACGGGTTTCAAGGACATGAACTTGCCGATGGCATACGGACCATCCGAGGCTCGGGCGATGCGCAGATCAGCCTTGAAGGACGCCAGGTCAGGGACAACATTGGTCACCCCGCCGCCGCGGATATCGCCCACGCTCACCGTTAAACCGCGGGCATAGTCGGTCCACGATTGGACCGCAAGCACGTGATGGGCCAGCTCCTGGATGGCGTTGATGCCTTTCTCATGGTCACCGCCGGCATGGGCGGCCGTCCCGCGGGCGGTTACGGTAAAGAGCCCAGTGCCCTTGCGGGCCGACTTCAAGCAGCCATCCGGAAGCGCGGGCTCCATCACCAGGGCCAGCGCGCAGCCGCGGGCCTGGTCCTCGATCAGTTCGCGCGACGTATGGCTGCCTGTCTCTTCATCGGCTGTGAAGAGCACTCGAATCTCACGCCGGGGCATCTGGCCCAGATCAAGCAGGGCCCGGATCGCCGAAAGCGCGATAACGTGACTGGCCTTCATGTCGTAGACCCCGGGGCCGTGCAATCGTCCATCGACATACTTGATCGGCATACTGGCCAGGGTCCCGCGCGGATGCACGGTGTCCATGTGCATCACCAGAATGAGCGGGACGCCGGCACCTCCGTTGAGCACCCCCAGGACGTGATCACCCGTCTTGCCTTGCGCGAACGTCGTCACGTCCGCGCCCAGCGCCCTAAGCTGAGTGACCTGGACGGCCCCGACGGCATCGACCGCGGTCTTGTCCAGCGTCGGCGACTCGAGCGCCACCAGGCGCTCGAGCAACGAAAGTGTCGACGGCAGTGCCGCCCGGAGGGTGGGAAGCAGGGTCATGGACGGGCTATTTGGCGTACTCGACGACACGGGTCTCGCGGACGACGGTGACCTTGATCTGGCCGGGATATTCCATCGTCTCTTCGATCCGCTTGGCGATGTCGCGGCTGAGCTGGATGCAGGCCAGGTCGTCGATCTGATCCGGCCGCACGATGATGCGCAGTTCGCGGCCCGCCTGCACGGCGAAGCATTCGGCGACGCCCGGGAACGCGCGCGCTGAATCTTCGAGCTGGCGGACGCGCTTGACGTAGTT
The DNA here is from genome assembly GCA_039917915.1 of Thermoflexales bacterium. Taxonomy (GTDB): domain Bacteria; phylum Chloroflexota; class Anaerolineae; order J036; family Brachytrichaceae; genus Brachythrix. The sequence continues at coordinate 4,091 of JBDSIP010000323.1, read as the reverse complement.
CTCCAGCGATTCGCGGCGGGCACCCGGGCGCGAGCCGGAGATGGCGTCAGCGATCTCGACGATGACGGCTTCCAGAGACTCTTGCGCCACATCGTGATGGTGCGACTCCACGCAGTGCACAACCTTGGGCGGGATATTGAAGCGCCGCAGCAACTCGACCCCGAGCTGGACGTGGGTGCCCTCGTTCTCGCGGTCGAGGGCCTTGCCGATGTCATGCAGCAGTCCGCCCATCTTGGCGATCTTCACATCGGCCTTGAACTCGGAGGCGAGCAGACCGGCCAGGCGGGCAGACTCGACTGAGTGATAGAGCTGGTTCTGGCCGTAGCTGGTGCGGTACTTCAGCCGGCCCAGGGTTTTGATGATCTCGGTCGGCAGGTTCGGCACACCGGCTTCTACCGTTGCGCGCTCGCCCTCATCCCACATGATGCGCTCGACATCCCGGCGGGCGTCCTCGAGGGTCTTCTCGATCCGTTGCGGTTGAATCCGGCCATCCTTGATGAGGGCATCCAGAGCGCGCCGGGCGATTTCGCGGCGGACCGGATCAAAGCAGGCGATGGTCACGGCGTCAGGGCTGTCGTCGACGATGACATCGACGCCTGCCGCCTGTTCGAACGACTGCACGTTGCGGCCATTGCGGCCGATGATGCGGCCCTTGACTTCCTCGTTGGGGATGGCCACCGTTGTGACCGCTTTCTCGGCAACGGTGTCGGTGGCGACCCGTTGCATGGTCTCGATGACGATCTTGCGGGCCTTGGTGTCCGCCGTTTCCTTGGCCTGGGCCTCCACCTCGCGGATGACCCGGGCCATGTCGCCGCGGGTCTCCTCGCGCACTGCCCCGATCAGTTCATTGCGGGCATCCTCGCGCGTCATCGCAGCCGCCCGCTCGAGGGCGGCCACCCGCTCGGCCTGGAGCTTTTCCACATCCTGAGCGAGCTTGTCGAGTTGTTGCTGGCGTTTGTCGGCGGTCTTATTGCGCTGGTCCAACTTCTCGCGCTGAGCCTCAATGTCCGAGCGCCGCCGAACCTGGCGCTCTTCTTCGCGCTGGATCTCGGCCCGGCGCTCTTTGAACTCGGACTCTGCGCCGTCCCGAACCTTGATCACCTCGTCTTTCGCGACGACCAACAATTCGCGGGACTTTGCCTGTGCCTCGGCCAGCGTCTTTTCGGCCTCGACCCGCAATACTGCGCCTTCATCGCGCGTCTTCTTCCGGGCATTCCGATACGCGAAGACGGCAATCGCCGCGCCAATAAACAAACCAAAGATGAGCCCGAGAACTAGTGGGCCTGCTGCTTCCATGTGTTTCGTCCTTGTCTCACTCTACGGCGTCGTCCGCCGCAAGGTCCAGTTTTCCAAGGACGTCTTCGATGATGGTGAACGCGAAACCATTCCGGGCGAGATACTCGATCAACTTGCGCCGTCGTTCCGGCCCCGGGAGGGCTGCCAGCCTAGGCAAACGCTTGCGAGCCGCCGTGAACGCGGCCTCTGCATCGTCCACGCCGGCCAGGGATGCCTCGATTGCCTGCGGATCGGCGCCCTTTTGGCGCAGCTCCCAGGCCAGCATCCGCTTGCCCCGCGGATTCGCGCGCAGGCGGCTCTCCACCCACGCAGCGGCGAACGCCGCGTCGTCCAGCATCCCCGCGGCCTTAAGTTGATCGACGACCTGGTCAATCGTGTTCTCGTCCACCCCTGCGCGCTTCAGCCGTTGCCGAACCTCACGCACAGAGCGCGGACGAAACTCGAGCAAACCGACCACCCGCTGCTTGGCCTGTTCCAACGTATCCGCGGCCCGCAGCGACGCGATTTCATCGTCGCTTAACGTTTGCCCAATCCTCAGCCACAGGGCGTGAATCAGGGCCACACTAAACGCTACATCACCATCCAGGTGCACATCCACCCGCCCTCGCGCGCGTTTCTGCGCCTTGAGCGCCGTAATCGTGCCTGCCATCGAATACGTCCGACTCGGGCCACAGGCCCAAGTGCTTGACTATCATTATATTCATTGGCTGAACCGCTACAATAACGACCGAAAACCGACCAGAAGCCTGATTATGTCAATGCGACCCCTTGCGGCCTGGCTCGAAAGCCTGCCCGAATACCAAGCGCTGTTGAAATCCCTGTCCGAGCCAGGCACTGGTCCGAATGCGCTTGGCCTTGCCCGGGCGCTCCGCCCACTCATCGTCGCCGCGCTGTGGCAGCAGACCCGCCGGCCGATACTGTATGTCACCTCATCGGTCGAGGCTTCGCGCCAGGCCGCCGACGCCGTGCGGACCTTGCGCGGGATCGGGATTGCCGAGTCGTTATCGCTGATTCGGCTGGTCGAGCCCAATACCTCGTTCTACGACAGTGTTGCGCCGGTGATCGATGTCGTCACCCAGCGGACCGCGGCGCTCGCCCGGTTGAGTCCGCTTACGCGCGGCCTTGGGACGCCACCGCTGATTGTGGCCAGCCCGCGCGCGGCGATGCATCCGACGCTGGCCCCGGCGCTGTTCTCGAGCGGCACCCGTTTCATCCGGCGGGATATGGATCTCGCGCTCGAGAGCATGCTCGCCCACTGGATTTCAATCGGCTATGAGAGCGCGCCGGTAGTCGATCGGGTTGGCCTGTTCAGCCGCCGAGGCGGGATCATCGACGTCTGGTCGCCCGTGTATGAGCAGCCGGCCCGAATCGAGTTGTTCGGCGACCAGGTCGAATCGATTCGCTGGTTTGACCCGGGCACCCAGCGCAGCGGCGAGACTGGCGACCGGATTGCCATCACCCCGCTCGACCTCGCGGCCCCGAGCAAGGCCCCGGCCATTGTGCTCGACTATCTTGGCGAGGACGGACTGCTCATCATTGACGATGAAGTAGAACTCCGCGCGGCGTGGGAGGAACTCGAAGCCAAGGCTGAGCGCGAACGGGCCATCATGGAGGATGCCGGAGAAGGCGCCGAGGCGAGAGCCCGTCTGCAACCGTTCGGATCCTGGAAGGTGTTCTCCGACGGGAAGCCCGCAATACCGCGGCTGGTTTTGGGTCTGGCGGCTGGAGGGCCGCTTTTCGAGACAACCACCCTGGCGAATACCTTTAAAACGCCCCCCCACTTCGCCGGGCAGCTCCAGCCAGTGCTGGATTATCTCAAGGCCAACGCAAGCAACCCGATCATCGTCGTGTCGCGCCAGGCGAGCCGGCTGGCGGGACTGTGGGCCGAGACCCGGCCCGGGACGGCCGCGCACACCGAGCTCGAGTCCATCCCTGAGCGGGGTGTCATGTTTGTCAACGGCGCCCTGCCGGGCGGCTTCATCCATTCCAGCGGGATGACGCTGCTGACTGACGTTGAGATCTTTGGTTATGCGCGCCCGGATGCCTTTACCGCCGGCCGCGCGCGCCGAGCCGCGCCCGAGAAAGGCTTTGCCGATTGGAAAACCGGCGACGCAGTTGTGCACGAAGACTATGGCGTAGGCGTTTTTCGCGGGACGGTCCGCCTGACGGTCAACACCGGCACCTCGGTCGAACCCGTCGAGGGCGAGCGCGAGTATCTGCTGCTCGAGTACGCCGAGGGCGACCGCCTGTTTGTGCCGCTGCACCACCTGGATCGGGTCGCGCGCTATGTCGGTGGCGAAGATCTCCAGCCGACGCTCACCAAGCTGCACTCGCCCGAGTGGCAGACCTCCAAGTCGAGGGCCAAGGGCGCGGCTGCCGATGTGGCCCGCGAGCTGCTGAAGTTGTATGCCGAGCGCGAGATCGCGCCCGGCTTCGGGTTCAGCCCGGACGGGCATTGGCAGCGCGAGCTCGAATCATCGTTCGCGTATGTCGAAACGGACGATCAACTGTCGGCCATCCTGGCGGTCAAGAACGACATGGAGAGCCCGCGCCCGATGGATCGCCTGGTGTGCGGCGATGTGGGCTTTGGCAAGACCGAGGTCGCGCTGCGGGCCGCGTTCAAGGCCGTCCAGGATGGCAAGCAGGTGGCCGTGCTGGTTCCGACCACCGTGCTCGCCCAGCAGCACCACAGCACTTTCCGGCGGCGCCTGGCGCCCTTCCCCGTCAAGATCGACATGCTCTCGCGTTTCCGGACGGCGGCCGAAAAAAAGCGAGTGATTGAACAGATGGGAGCC
>JBDSIP010000322.1:0-2777 GCA_039917915.1 Thermoflexales bacterium | reverse complement strand
AACGAGTACGGCATGTTCGTACGCTCGGTCGCCTGGTGATAGTCGTGGCCCCACGGGCCGATGTTGGCGATCGGCGCGCCCACGCGGGCGGCGGCGGCGTAATCGTGGGTCGGCCCGCTGCCCCAGGCAGGGGTGTTGGCGATGACGGCCTCAACGGCGCCCGCGGCCTGCGGGGCAAAAAAGCTCATATCCGAAATGCCCGGGAAATGACGGCGCAAGCGGATTCGGATGCCGTGGCTGCCCGCGATCTCGGCTGTTCCAGCCTCAATTGCGTTCAGAAATGCCTTTGCGCGCGGGCCCTCACCCAGATCGACCTGGGGGTAGTACTGCGAGGCGAAACATACGACCGCGGCCGGACCGGCCAATCCAGCCTCGCGCGCGAGTCCTTCGATCATGCGCTGGCTGAGCCCGATCACATCCAGGCTTAGGTCGGCAGCGAGCGTTGTGCGCAGGCCCGACATCCGCGCGCGGATGTCGGGGCCGCGCGCATCCACCCGAGCCACGAGTTCGGCGTAAGTCAGCACCTGGGGCGTCCATGCATGCGGATGTACCGCCGCCCCGGCCACATTGGCATATGCAGTTGCCCGTCCTTCGAGCGTCCGGAGCGCCGCGTCCATTGCCGCCCCCGTTTCGGCCAGCATCATCTCGAGCATCTCAGCCGGGTTGCGGGTGTAAGTCAGCAGGTTATACGCGCACCAGGCCGTCGCGGGGGTCGTCACGTCGTAGCGGCTGCGCCGGTCGGTTTGATACAGCGTGACCGGCGGCGGGGCAACTTCCTCGGCCGCGCCGGGCGGGTCGCCCAGGGCGGGATTGGCCTCGACCCGCCGAGTCAGTTCAGCCGCGAGCAGCGCGGCGTTCACACCGTCGAAAGGCGCGCCGGCGTGCGTCGGGCGCCCTACGAAGAAGACCGAGGGCAGGACTTTGCCTACGCTGCCCAGGAAGACGGCCTTGCCGTCGTCACCTTCGCCCACGCCCGAATCGAGATTGATCGCGGCTTCCAGGTCGAGGTCCCATTCAGGCAGCAGATCCGCCAACTGGCGGATCGCGGAGCGCATGCCATTCGACGCGTCCTCCTCGTCGGGCGTGGCGATGAAGATCAGGCTGCCGGGCGGGTCAGGCTGCGCGGCGAATCGTTCGAGGACGGCCAGGCCAACCGCCAGCCCGCCCTTCATGTCGAGGGTCGCCCGGCCGGCCATGTACTCGCCCGAGCGCAGGTCGGCCAGCGCGCGCAGGTCGGCCGCGTTGCGCGCTTCGCGCTCGAGGCGCTCGATCAGGCGGGGGAGCAGCGCCTCGGGGTCCGTGGCGTAGGGCTCGAGATCGCCATACCCATCGACATCAACCGTGTCGTAGTGTCCGCACAGGGCGACGGCGCGCCGGCCCGCGCCACGGACGAGGGCAAAGAGGTTGTAACGCTCGCGCCGGTCATCGAGGGTGCGCTCCAGGCGCAAGCATTCCGGATGGGCCCGGAAGTAGGGCCATTCGCGAAGCTGGTCATACAACCAGGGCCCGAAGGCCGTCTCGCCGTTGGTGTTGGTGACGCTTCGCTGGCGGGTCAGGGCGAGGGTGAGCGCGCGAACGCGGTCGAACCACATCTCCTTACCCGCCGGCTGCACGCAGGTCGTCCATCTCGCGCTCCATCAGCCCGACCAGTTCACCGAGCGTGGCGGGATCGAAGGCGAACTTCGCGCCGGCGGCCGCGAACAGCGCCGGCAGCGGCGCGCTCCCGCCGAGCGCCAGCGCGCGCCGATACGCGGCCACCGCGCCGGCCTGGTCATGCTTCGCATTGCGCCAGATCTGGGTGGCGCCCAACTGGGCAAGCCCATACTCGATGTAGTAAAACGGGGCCTGGAAGATGTGCAGCTTCTGATGCCAGCCATTGGCAAGCTCGGCCTCGAGCCCGCCGAAATCAAAATCCGGATGGAAGCGCCGATATAGCCCGCTCCACGTCGCATCGCAGGCGGCCGGATCGGCGGCCGCATCCGCATGGGTGTAGACCCAATGCTGGAAGGCGTCGACGACGGCCATATAGGGCCAGAAACGCAAATTGCCGTCAAGGTGCTCGAAGCGGGCGCGGGCGGCATCGGCCGGGCTATAGAAACCACCCCGGTCCTGAGCGAGATAGGGCGAGGCCAGCATCTCCATCGCCATCGAGGCGACCTCGGCAAACTCCATCGGCACATCTTGCAGCAGATGGCTCTTGAGGCCGGCCGACTCGAAGACGTGAAAGGCGTGGCCCCCCTCATGCAACAGCGTGTCAACGTCACTGTGCAAGCCGACGGCGTTCATGAAGATAAAGGGGCGTTGGGCGACCGGAAATGCGGTGCAGTAGCCTCCCGGAGCCTTGCCCTTTCGGCTGGGCAGGTCCAGCAGGCCTTCGCGGCGCATGGTGTTGTAGTAGGCTCCAAGCGCGGGATCGACGGAGGTGAAAATCGAGGCCGCGCGCGCCTCAAGCACGGATACATCGGAGAACGGCTTGAGCGGCGGCCGTGCCCGACTATCGATGAATTGATGTTGGTTGGCATCCCATGGGCGGAGCGACGTGATCGCAAGATCTGCCTTATGCCGCGCGTTGAGGCGCGACACGGCCGGCACCACCACCTGTTCGATCGCCGACTGAAAGGCGGCGCTGTCCGCGGGAGAATAGTCAAAGCGTTTGAACTGCTTCCAGCGATAGGCCCGATAGTCCGCAAATCCGGCGTTACGGGCCATCTGCACCCGTAGGGACAGGAATCCTTTCCACAGCTCGTTCAGGGCGTCTCGATCCTTGAGATTCCGGG
>JBDSIP010000321.1:0-5035 GCA_039917915.1 Thermoflexales bacterium | reverse complement strand
GGCCTGCTCGGCAAGAACATCCTGGGCTCCGAGTTCAGTTTCGAAGTCGACATTCGCATCGGCGCAGGCGCCTTTGTGTGCGGCGAAGAAACTGCCCTGATGGCCTCGATCGAAGGCCAGCGCGGCCTGCCGCGCATGCGCCCGCCCTATCCCGCCCAGAGCGGGCTGTGGGGCTGTCCAACGCTCATCAACAATGTCGAGACGTTTGGCACGATCACGGCCATCATCAACCAGGGCGCGGATTGGTTCCACGGCATCGGGACTGAGAAGAGCAAGGGCACCAAAATCTTCGCCCTCACCGGCAAGCTCAACAACACTGGGTTGATCGAGGTGCCAATGGGCATCACCCTGCGCGAGATCGTCTACGACATCGGCGGCGGGGTAGCGGCCGGGCGAACCTTCAAAGCCGCTCAGACCGGCGGGCCCAGCGGCGGCTGCATCCCGGCCGAGCACCTCGATACGCCCGTCGACTACGAGAGCCTCAAAGCCCTCGGCTCAATCATGGGCTCGGGTGGTCTGGTGGTGATGGATGACACCAGCAGCATGCCGGCCGTGGCCAAGTTCTTTATGGAGTTCTGCGTGGACGAATCGTGCTGCAAATGCGTGCCCTGCCGGGTCGGCACCGTGCAGATCCAGGGCATCCTGCAAAAAGTCGTGGACGGCAATGCGGCCCGGGCCGATCTGGATCGGCTCGAGCGGCTGTGCGTCACCGTCCAACGGACGAGCCTGTGCGGACTCGGCCAATCGGCGCCCAACCCGGTGGTTAGCACGCTTCGTTATTTCCGGAACGAGTATGAGCAGATGCTCGGCGCTGGCGCAAGCGCAACGACGGAGGCGCCGGCATGATCACACTGACCATCGACGGCCAGCCCGTCAGCGTCAAGCCCGGCACGACGGCGATGGACGCCGCCCTGGCCAATGGCATCGACATCCCGCGCCTGTGCCATCACCCCGATCTCAAACCCTCGGGCGGTTGCCGGCTGTGCCTGGTCGAGGTCGATGGGCGGCCCAACCCGGTCCCGAGTTGCGGCCTGGCCTGCGAGCCGGGAATGGTCATCCGCAGCCAGAGCGACCAGCTCACCGTCCTGCGGCGCGACACCATCGACTTGTTTGTCTCGGATCATCCGCTTGATTGTGTCACCTGCGAGAAGGCCGGGGCGTGTTCGCTGCAGAAGTATGCCTACGATTACGGCATCACCCAGACCTCCCATGACTTCAAGCTGTCGCGCACGCTATATCAGAACGACAATCCCTTCTTCATCCGCGACCACCAGTACTGCATCTTGTGCGCCAAGTGCGTGCGGGTGTGCGATGAGGTCATCGGCGCCCACGCCATCGAGATCGTGGATCGCGGCTTTGGCAGCCATGTCGCCACCCCCTTCGACGTCCCGATGATCGACTCGAGCTGCGTGTTCTGCGGAAGCTGTGTGCAGGTTTGTCCCACCGCCGCGCTGCTGCCTGTCTCGCGCCTCAAGCAGGGGCGCGAGTGGGAGCTCGAGCACAAGAAGACGATCTGCGGCTATTGCGGGGTGGGTTGCGGGATCGACTATCGGACCAAAGGCAACCGCATTGTTTACGCCCAAGGTTATCCCGAGGCGCCGGCCAATGGCGAGTTCATGTGCGTCAAAGGCCGTTCGGGCTGGGACTTCGCCCAGCATCCAGACCGGCTTACCCACCCGCTGGTGCGCAAGGATCTGGCCCGCGAGATGGGGCTGAGCACCGAGGATTGGGCGCTTGGCCCAACCCAGCGCGCCACCCTTGCCGACTTCGTGCCCGTGGCGTGGGAGACCGCCCTCGACCTCGTGGCGAACAAGCTGGCCGCGGCGGTGAAAGCGGCCGGCTCCGACGCGGTGGCCGGTCTGGCCTCGGCTCGCTGCGTCAACGAAGACAACTATCTCTTCCAGAAGCTGATGCGAGCCGCAATCGGCACCAACAACATCGACCACTGCGCCCGACTGTGCCACGCCAGCACCGTGTCCGGGCTGGGGATGGCCTTTGGCGGCGGAGCGATGACCAATCCGATCCGCGACATTCGCGACGCCGATTGCCTCTTTGTCACCGGTTCGAATACGACCGAGTCGCACCCGGTCATCAGCTATGAGATGGTCCGGGCGGTCAAGAGCGGGGCGAACCTCATCGTCGTCGACCCGCGCCAGATTCCGCTGACCGAGCACGCAACGCTCTGGCTTCAGACAAGGCCCGGCACCGACCACTTCGTCTTTCTGGCGATGGCCCATGTCATCCTGCGCGAGGGCTGGGCCGACACCGGTTTCATCGCGGCGCGGACCGAAGGTTTTGATGAATTTGTGAAGTCGGTCGAGCCCTACACGCCCGGGATGGCCGCCCTGGGCTGCGGCGTGCCGGCCGAGAAGATCATCCTCGCGGCGCGGATGTACGCGTTGGGCGAGCGGGCCAAGGGCGCCTCAAAATACGCGGGCGAATCCGGGCGGGGGCACTCCGGCATCTTCTGGGCGATGGGCATCACCCAGCGCAGCAACGGCACGGAGATGGTCCTGTCGCTGGCCAACCTGGCCATGCTGACGGGCCAGATCGGCAAGCCCAGCACCGGTGTGAATCCGCTCCGCGGCCAGTCCAACGTGCAGGGCGCCAGCGACATGGGCGCGCTGCCCGATGTGCTCCCTGGCTACCAGCGGGTCGTGGACGATGCGCGGCGCAAGGTCGTGGCCGAGAAGTGGGGGATGTCCGATCTGCCGGCCAAACCCGGGCTCACCGTGGTCGAGGTGACAAAGGCCGCCAGCGCGGGGCAGGTGCGGGCCCTGTATGTCATGGGCGAGAACCCCATGCTCAGCGACCCGAACCTTGAGCATGTCGAAGAGGCCCTCCGTGCGCTGGATTTCCTGGCGGTCCAGGAAATCTTCCTGAGCGAGACCGCTCAACTGGCCCACGTCGTGCTGCCGGCCGCGTCCTGGCTTGAAAAGGACGGGACCAAGACCAACACTGAGCGGCGCGTCCAACGTCTGCACCCGGTACTCAAGGCGCCGGGCGAGGCTCGGCCGGACTGGTGGATTGTGGCCGAGATCGGCAAGCGCCTCGAGGTGCTGCTCGGCGGTGGAAACCAGGCCCACAGCCGCTTTGGCTATACAAGCACGGCCCAGATCGCGGCCGAGATCGCCTCTGTGTCGCCCGCTTATCGCGGGATCGTGCACAGCCGCCTGGGTGACGAGGGCCTGTGTTGGCCGTGCCCGAACGAAGAGCACCCCGGCACGCCGATCCTCCACCGCGAGACCTTCGTCCGCGGGCTGGGCAAGTTCCATGCCGTCGCGACTCGCGCCCCGGCCGAAGCGCCCGACGCCGAGTATCCGTTCGTCTTGTCGACTGGCCGGGTGCTCTATCACTATCACACCGGCACGATGTCGCGCCGCAGCGCGCCGCTCAACTGGCGCGAGCCGGGCGGCTGGATCGAGATCAACGCGGCGGATGCCGAGGCGGCTGGGATCGCCGATGCCGCGGAAGTGCTCATCCGCAGCCGGCGCGGCGAGGTGCGCACGGTCGCGCGCCTGAGCGAGCGCGTCCAGCCCGGGGTCGTCTTCCTGGCTTTCCATTGGGCCGAAGCCCCGGCCAACCTGCTGACCCAGGATTTCGCCCTCGATCCGATCGCCAACATCCCCGAGTTCAAACTGTGCGCGGTGCAGATCGAGGCCGTAGGCATCCCGTGACTCAATGCCATCATCCGCAGGAAGCGATAGTCCCCGGCGAAGCCGGGGACTATCGCTTCCTGCACCTTCCCACCCACCTTTGGTGGTGAGATTCATGGCAGAATCAGCGGCCATGGACTCGGATTGGAACAAGCTGATCGAGAACAAGATCCGTGAAGCGCAGGAGGCCGGCGACTTTGACAACCTCAAGCGCCGCGGAGCGGTGCCCGACCAGGACGACAGCCACATCCCGGAGGACGAGCGCCTGGCCGCCCACGTCCTGAAGACGGCTGGAGCAAAGCCGGAGTGGATCGAGGAGGACCTCGGCCTGCGCCAGATGATGGGCGAAGCGCGCGCCCGCATTTCGCGAAGCTACGCCTGGCGCGAGCGCCAGCTTGACCAGGCCTCGAGCTTCGAAGAGCGCGACAGCATCGAGCGGCATTGGAAGAAGGCCGTCGCCCGACTCGAAGCTGACGTCCATGACATCAATAAGGCCATCTTCAACTTCAACCTGCGGGCCCCCGCCACATCGGTCCAGCGCCTGCCGCTGCGTCTTAACGAAGAGCTCGCCCGTCTGCGCGCGGCGAAGCAAGCCGGCCAACCCTAAGGGTTGACCGGTTTACAGCGGGTGCCAGTCTTCTGCAAAACGTTCGTGACGTAGTTCTTGACCGTCCCTCGGTCAGGAGCATGGGCTGCCCGATCTCGCTTCATCGCCTGGCCACATGGCCGCCGTGCGCCCGAAAAACAGCCCGGATTGGGGCGCCGGAGAGGGGGTGTTGGGGACAAACTGTGGGAAATCGGTGGAAAACCACCCGAATTTAAGGCATTTTCGGGGGTTTCCTGTGGAAAACCCCTTGCGCAATAGGCCTTTTTGTGCGTTAATCACCTCATTGTGCGCGCACGGGACAATTTCGGACGCGCGAAACCCAAGGAGAAATATACATGGCAGACAAGAAGCAGATGACCAAGGCGCAGATCGTCGGACACCTGTCCGAGAAGTCCGGCCTGACCAAGGTCCAGATCAATGGCGTGCTCGACACCCTGAGCGTGTTGATGGTCAAGGAACTGAGCCAGAAGGGCCCGATGAAGTTCGTGCTTCCCGGCGTGATGAAAGTCTCGTCGAAGAAGAAGCCGGCTACCAAGGCGGGCAAGAAGGCCAACCCCTTCAAGCCCGGCGAGATGATGGATGTCAAGGCCAAGCCGGCCAGCATGAGGGTCACTGCCCGCTTCCTCAAGGGTCTCAAGGACCAGATCAAGTAGCGGCTGTTTGACTGAAAAACGCAACGACCCCCGTGGCGGAGCCACGGGGGTCGTTGCGTTTTTCTAGACTATTCGTCCGCGGCGGCCTCTTCGGCCGGCGCGGTGGGCGTCTCGATATC
>JBDSIP010000320.1:0-10363 GCA_039917915.1 Thermoflexales bacterium | reverse complement strand
CCGATCACTTTGGTAGATCGCCAGCGGCCCTGCCGAAACAAAATCCGGAAGCGCATTCCCGGCTTCGGCGGGGAATGCACTTCCGGATTTTGTTTCGGCAGGGCCGCTGGCGATCTACCAAAGTGATCGGCACCGCTTCACCCGGGCCACTCGCTTTGAAAAAACGAAACAGCGGACGGTTTACCGCCCGCTGCCCTGTTTGCGCTAACGCGCTATTCTGTTGTGCTACTTGCCTGCCGTAGGCGCCAAGTTTTCTTTTGGCCTGGCTTCATCACCCTTCCAGGGGACACCCACCAAGCGGAGCAGGAAGAAGTCGGCACCGATGTAGCCCGCGACCTTCCAAGCCAGGGCCAAGAATACGCCCAGAGCCAGAAGCAAGCCGTTGGTGCTCGCCGTGCCGGCCATGATGAAGTTCCAGTTCATGAACGAGCCGAAGAAGGCGGCGATGCCCACGAACGCGCCGATGACCAGCGCGATGCCGACCAAGAGCTCGCCCCACGCGACCATCGGCCCGAACCAAGAGTAACTGCCGCCATCAAGGAGGCCCTTGAGAAAGTCGCGATAGAAGTCGAAGCGGATCGGCGGGCTGCCAGTGGCCGGGATCGCCGTCATGCGCTCCCAACTGCCCTTGAGCGCCGTGCCATTCAGCCAGGCGGGATCAACGACCTTGCGCGACCCGGCTTCGATCCATTGCAGACCGAGCCAAATCCGGATCGGAAGCCACAGCCAGGCTGCGCGCTTGTCCGAGAACAGGAACTTCGCGATCGGGGGTTCCTCGACGTATCGACCTTTGCTTACGGGAATCTGTAGTTTTGCCATTTGAATAAAACCTCGCTGGTGAGACTTTATGGTTTGGACGCTGAATCGCCCCAACCACGAAGACGGATTGTAACTGGCCGACTGGCTAGGTTTTCACCTGGCCAGGCCGCGGCGGGAAGGTTGGGCGCGCGCCATCCGGGCCCTCACCGGGCGCCGGCGCGCCGGCTGAAGTCGGCCCGCCGCGCAACCGGCGCAGGATGGCCAGAACTGATTCTGGCGGGTCGGTCTTGCTGATGAAGACGTCGGCCCCGGCCGCCAGGGCCGCCCGCGCCGCCAGCAAAAACGCGCTCATCGCCACGATTTGCGGGCCCTCGCCGTGTTGGCGCAGCGCGGCGACTGCCTGACGGGGATTCAGCCCGGGGAGCTCCCAATCCACCATCACGATCTCGGGGTGGGTGGCATCGACGGCCGCGAGCAGGTCGCGCGCGGTGGCCACCGTGCCAAGCGGCACGAAGTCGGACTGGGCGAGCAGCAACGCGGTCAGCGCGTTCGCCACATCAGGATGATCGTCCGCGATCAGGACCCCGACCTTGCCATTGGCTTGCATAGGCGAAGAGGTTAAGAGTCTGGGCCTGGCACGTCCTCCTACAAGTGGCCGGTGTTCGACTGGCCACCTGGCCAGTTTCGTCGATGGGATAATCCGGATTGGGCGAACCTAATGAAGCTTTCTCGAGCAAACTCCGGTTTGATAGGGCAGGTCGTGGAAGCCACCAGCGATGCTGTGCTGATCATCGACGAGGATCAGCGCATCATCTACGCCAATGATGGGGCAACATTAGTGTTTGGGTACCAGCCGGACGAACTGGCGGGCCGCTTGCTGACGATTCTGATTCCCGAGCGCTATGTTCCGCGGCATGCTGACCACGTGCGGTCATTTGGACGCAGCGGCGATGCGTCACGCCGCATGGGCGAGCGGCGCGATGTGGTTGGGCTGCGCCGCGATGGCGAGGAATTTCCCGCCGAGGCAGGCATCACCCGGATTAAGTCCGAGGGCGCGCGCCTATACGGCGTCATTTTGCGCGACGTTTCCGATCGCAAGCAGCGTGAGGACGAACTGCGTATGAAGTCGAACCAGCTTGCCATTCTGTCCGAGCGCACCCGCCTCGCTCGCGAGCTCCACGACGCGGTCACCCAGTCTCTGTTCTCGGCCAGTATCATGGCCGAGCTGCTCCCCCTGGTATGGGAGAAAGATCCGGCCGCCGGCCGCCGGCAACTTGAGGATGTGCGCCGGCTCAGCCGCAGCGCGCTCGCCGAGATGCGCTCGCTGCTGGTTGAGTTGCGCCCGTCAGCCCTCACCGAGAGCAAGCTGTCCGAGTTGTTGAAACAACTGGCGAACGCCTCATCGTCGCGCCTGGGCTTCCAGATCGAAGTCGTGGCCGAGGAACAAACCCGCCTTCCGGCCGACGTGCAGGTCGCCTTCTATCGGATCGCGCAAGAGGCCCTGCACAACGTTGCAAAGCACAGTCGCGCGACGGAGGCCAGCATCCAGCTCAGCACCCGTCCCAACGGGGCCATGATGCTGGTGCACGATAATGGGGCGGGCTTCGATCCGGGAGCGGCGGCGGGCACGAGTTTCGGCCTGCGCATCATGCGCGAGCGCTCCGCCGAAATCGGGGCCAGCCTCGAAATCGACAGCCAGCTGAACTCGGGCACCGATGTCCTGTTGACCTGGGAGTGGAAGGAAAAATGATCCGTGTGCTTGTGGTGGATGACCATGTGATGGTGCGCAAGGGGCTTGTGTCCTTGCTGGAGGCCTACGAAGACCTCACCCTGGCCGGCGAGGCGCCAGATGGCGAGCAAGCCGTTTTGCTGTACGAGCATACCCGGCCGGATGTGGTGCTGATGGACATGCTCATGCCGCGCATGGACGGAATCGACGCAATCAAGGCCATCCGCGAGCGCTATCCCGAGGCCCGCATCATCGCGCTGACCAGTTTTGACACGGACGACCTCGTTCAGCGCTCGTTGAAGGCCGGCGCGATTGGCTATTTGCTCAAAAATGCCTCGGCCGAGGAATTGGCCAAGGCGATCCGGTCGGCCCATCTTGGGCGCCGCACTCTCGGGCCCGAAGCTGCCGATGCGCTTGTGCGCAACCTCAACCGCCCGCCCGAGGTTGGCAGCGATCTGACTGAACGCGAACGGGATATCCTGACCCTGATGGTGGAAGGACTCAACAATACCGATATCTCGGTTCGGATGCATTTGAGCGCCTCGACGGTCAAGTTTCATGTCAGCGCGGTGCTCTCCAAGCTTGGGGTGGCGAATCGGGTCGAAGCCGTGACTTTGACCCTGCGGCGCAACCTGCTGGTAAAGAAAGCCCCATGATCCCGGAAGCGACATCTCCGTGTATGGCCAGTTGGCGTCCGCGGATTAGCCAAATGGACAGTCGGGCCTCATTCGAGCGCATGACGCGCGCGCGCATGGTCAGTCGTACGATATGAATCGGAGGTGACCGATGTTCACCAAGATTCTGGTACCCCTGGACGGATCGAAGATGTCCGAAGCCGCGCTACAGCCGGCGCTTGAATTCGCCAGTTGCATGGGCGCGGAGATTGTGTTGGCGACCGTGCACGAGGATCTCCCGCTTCGCTACTACCCCACAGACGCGGGTGTCATCCAGGCCGCGCTCAATGATGCGCGGGCCGAGGCGACCCACTACGTCCACGAACAAGTCGAACGGCTGCTCGAGCGGGGTGTGACGGCCCATTCGGTTACTGTCGAGGGCCCCAGCGTCGCCGGGGCGTTGCTTGACTACGCCGACCACAACGGGATCGATCTGATCGCAATGGCGACCCACGGGCGGAGCGGCCTGACGCGCTTCCTAATGGGCAGCGTGGCGGATCGGATTGTGCACTCGGCCAGGATGCCAGTCCTGCTTGTCCGGCCCGATCTCCGCGAGCCTTAAGAACTACAAACGGAACCAGTTCGGGAGGCGCTATTCCCAGGCCCTCCAGGGATTTCGCCTCCCGAAATAGATCGGAATGGTGTTCCAGGGACCTAAGCTGCCCGCGTTAATGTATGGAGGTCGACATGTATGAGCGTATTCTCGTGCCGTTGGACGGCTCGGCGAACTCCGAGCTGGCCCTCGACACGGCCATCGAAGTCGCCCGCCGCTGCGGCGCAAAGCTGATCTTGGTTCGCGTCGCCGGGCATCCAGTCACGCATTTCTATGTAGAGGCCACAGATGTCGTCGCGATTCCGAACGATGATTCGGTGGAGCATAGCGCCGCGTATCTGGCTGAAATCAGCCGCAAACTCGATGCTGAAGGCATCGCCAGCGACTTCTTCATCGGTCAAGGCATGGCGGCGGATGAGATCTTGCGCCAGGCCGAGGTCAACAAGGTCAATCTGATCGTGATTGCCACCCACGGCCGAAGCGGCCTGGGGCGTTGGATGCTGGGAAGCGTGGCGGATCGGGTGGCCCAGGGCGCGCAGGTGCCGGTGTTGCTGGTTCGCCGCCATGATGGGCCAGGCTTGGAAGCGCAACGAGAAGCGTAGCCTGCGGCCCGCGCACGCCAGGCTCACTTCCGGAGGAAGTCATGTACCACAACATTCTTGTGCCGCTAGACGGCAGCGACCTGGGCGAAGCCGCGTTGGCCACCGCCACGGATATCGCGCGCTGCTCAGGCTCCAGCGTGACCCTGGTTCAGGTGCCCGACCACTCGATGATGGAGTACTACATCGACCAGCCCGTGGTGCTGGCCGATCTGCGTTCGCGCGACGCCGAGCGCGCGCGCGAATACTTGGACGCCATTGCGGCGCGGTTGCGGCTGGATGGGCTGACAGTGGTGACCCGGGTCATGGACGGCGCCGTTGCGGACGCGATTCTGGATGTGGCCAATTCGGAGTCAGTCGATCTGATCGCAATGGCCACCCACGGCCGATCGGGAATCGGACGCTTTCTGTTGGGAAGCGTGGCCGACCGGGTGACCACCCATGCGGATGTTCCTGTAATTCTGGTGCGGCCGGCGTCCGGCCCTCCCAAGACTGAGTCAAAGCCCGAAGCGAAGTCCGTCGGCTGATGAGTTGTTATTTGAGGCGGCAGTCGCGTGACGCGCGCAGTGCGTTTCGCGTTGCGTAACACCGCTTCATGCGCCATGAAGCGCCAAGGAGCGTACAGTTCATGTTCAAGAAGATTTTCGTGCCCCTGGATGGCTCGACGTTTGCCGAGGCGGCGTTGCGGCATGCCGAAACGCTGGCCCGCTGCTTTGCTTCGGAGCTCATTCTGGTCCAGGTTGTGTCGGGTGTTGAGCAGACCGTGTTCGTGAACCCCCCGGTTGAATACGAGAGCGGGCACTACGATCCAATGTGGTCGGCCCACCAACTCATGGCGCGCGTGCCAAATCCTCTCGTGGGCCTGGCAGAGGAGTACCTCCTCGAGACCGCGCGAACCCTGGAAGCCGATGGATTCCGAGTGCAGACCGAGGTCATGGAGGGCAACGTGGCTGACGCCCTGTTGAATCGGATCGAATCGATCGGCGCTGACGCCGTTGTCATGTGCACCCACGGTCGGGGTGGCCTGTCACGGGCGCTGCTCGGCAGCGTCGCTGACCGGGTCAGCCACCACACCAGTGTGCCCGTTCTGCTTGTTCGTCCGGGCGATTAAACGCCGCCCGGCTGGGTTTATTTATGCCTGTCGCGGTCGGCGGCCGCATACAATGTTCTGGTCCGCGCGAGGCGCGGCCAGGAAGCCATGTATAACGCAAGCCAGATCCGGAAAGACTTTCCGATATTCAATACGGGCGCCAGTCCTCGGGCGGCGTTTCTCGATTCAGCTGCCTCGTCACAGAAACCCGAAGCGGTCCTGAAGGCGATGGAGGACGTGTATCGGGGGGGATATGCCAATGTCCACCGCGGGGTGTATGCGTGGAGCGAGGATGCAACCGCCCGCTACGACGCCGCGCGCGCGGCCGTCGCCAGGTTTCTGGGATCGCCGACCCCGGAGCAGATCGTCTTTACCCGAAACGCAACGGAATCTCTCAATCTGCTCGCCTATAGCTACGGGCGGGCGTTCCTTGGCAAGGGCGACGAGGTTGTTCTGACGGAGCTCGAGCACCACGGTAATTTTGTGCCGTGGCTCGAGTTGGCCCGCGAGCGGGGGGTGACGCTCAAATTCTGGCCCATCAGCGCGCAGGGCACCCTCGAGCTGGACGCGCTGGATGAGCTGATCACGCCACGAACGAAACTCATCACCTTTGCCCAGGTCTCGAATGTGCTCGGCACGATCACCGACCCGCGTCCGGTGGTCGCGCGCGCGCGAGCCGTTGGAGCGCGGGTAATTGTGGATGGCTCGCAGTCGGCTCCCCACATGCCGGTGAATGTGGCCGAGCTCGGCGTCGACTTCTTTGTGTGCTCCGGGCACAAGATGCTTGGGCCGACCGGGATCGGAGTGCTGTATGGGCGGGCCGAGCTGCTCGCGGCGATGCCGCCGTTCATGACGGGCGGCGACATGATCTCGAGCGTGACCTTCACGGGCGCTACCTGGAACGAGGTCCCGCTCAAGTTCGAAGCGGGCACGCCCGCTTTCGTCGAAGCGATCGGCCTGGGCGCCGCGGTGGGCTATCTTGAAGGCCTTGGGATGGGGCACGTGCGGGCGCACGAGCGTGAGATGACGGCCTACGCCCTTGAACGGCTGAGCGAGGTGCCAGGCGCGCGCGTTCTAGGGCCTCTGGACGCCGAGCGGCATGGCGGGGTGGCTGCGTTTGTGATTGACCGGATCCATCCCCATGACCTGGCGTCGCTGCTCGACCGGCGCGGCATTTCGATCCGAGCGGGGCATCACTGCGCTCAGCCGGTACACGAGCGCCTGGGCATCACAGCCTCGGCCCGGGCGAGTTTCTATGTCTACACCGAGCGTTGGGAGATCGATGCCTTGATCGAAGGCATCGACGCGGCCCGACGGATTTTGCGGGCTTAGGGCGGGGTGACCTGACCGGTGGCGGCGCGGGCGGGGTGACCTGACAGGTGCCGGCGCGGGCGGGGTGACCTGACAGGTGCCCATGCTCCGTCAGAAAGCTGTCAGGTTCATTTCCGACCGGACTTCGTAGACTCGGATCATGATTACCTATCATCCGCTCGAATCTGGGAACATCTATCACGTCTACAACCGTGGCAATAATCGGGAGGATCTCTTTCGAAGCGAGGACGACTTCTCGCTTTTTATGAAACTATATGCTCATCACACCGACCCGATTGCGGTGACCTATGCGTTTTGCCTGCTTCCCAATCACTTTCACTTTCTCATCGCCGTAAGGGAAGGTCCGCATCGCATCGAGCCAAGCCAGGCGTTCTCGAACTTATGCAATGCTTACGCGAGAAGGTCGAACTTTCAGCGCCAGAGGTGTGGCGCGCTATTTCAAAGGCCGTTTGGTCGGAGGATGGTGACATCTCCAACCGACATCGAACGGTTGATCGTCTACATCCACCGCAATCCAGAGAGGCATGGATTGATTCACGACTACCGTGAATGGGCTTATTCTTCCTATCACTCAATTTCATCGCCGGAGTCTTCGGCAACAACTCCGTCGCCGCTTATCCTGGCATTCGGCGGAGAGCAGCGGCTTCGAACGGCACACCTGAGAGCTGTCGAGCCGGGCCTGGATATCCAGGATTTCGTATAGGCAGCACCCCGGAACCTGTCAGGTCAGGCGTTGGACGCGAAGACCTGTCAGGTCAGGCGTTGGCCGCGAGGACCTGTCAGGTCAGGCTGTTTTTTAGCCAGTTGGCCAGCTCAGAACTGGCCAACTGGCCGGGTTGCCTTGATCGCGCACGTGTTACTCAAGACCGCGTCGCCGCGCGACGCTCCTTCGGCCGGTGCGGCGGGACATCTGAGACCGCCGATTCATGAGGTAGAAACAATTCAAATGCAAAAGAAGACCCCCACCCGCAGAGATTTCATTCGCATGGCCGGCCTCGCCGGTGTTGGCCTGGGCACCGCCGCCTGTGCCACCCCTGCCAGCGTGGCGACCCGGAATGCCCCAGCTCTGGCCACTGCCCGCGCCAGCGACGAACAGGCCAACGCCGCCGCCACCGCCAATGCCAGCACGGCCCATGGTGTTTCCGCCTCCCCCCAGATGCAGGAATACGATATGGATGCCATGCATGAGGCTGGGGTCAAGAAGTTCGTCGACAACATCGGCAAGGACACCAAATTCTGGAAGAATCGCCTGGAACCCAGGATGGATGGGGACGTCAAGGTCTTTGAACTCACATCCAGCGAGGTCAAGTGGGAGGTTATGGCCGGCAGCACCGTGCAGGGCTTGGGTTATAACGGCTCCGTTCCCGGTCCCGAAATCCGAGTCACCGAGGGCGACAAGGTCCGAATTGTGCTGACCAACAAGATGAAGGAAAGCACCGCCATCCACTTCCATGGCGTGATCCTGCCAAACAAGGTCGACGGCGTGCCTTTCCTCACCCAGCCCGTGGTCAAGACTGGCCAGACCTTCGCCTACGAGTTCACCGCCGTGAACCCGGGCTCTCACATGTATCACTCTCACTACAATTCGGCCGCTCAGGTAACCGCCGGCCTGCTCGGCGCCTTCATCATCGAACCAAAGGACAAGTCGAAAGACCCGAAACACGACAGCGACTACACCATCATTCTAAATGACACGGTGGGTGGTTTCACCCTGAACGGTAAGGGTTTTCCGTACACCCAGCCGATCATCGCCAAGAAGGGCGAACTCATTCGGGTGCGATACATGAACGAAGGTCTGATGATCCACCCGATGCATCTGCATGGATTGGAGCAGCTCGTGTTCTCGAAAGATGGCTGGAACCTACCCCAGCCTTTTTTCTGTGACACGCTCAACGTCGCGCCCGGCGAGCGCTGGGATGTGATCATTACCGCACACACCGAGGGTATGTGGGCCTACCACTGTCACGTTCTCACCCATGCCGAGGCGCCGAGCGGCATGTTTGGCATGGTCACCGTGCTGGTCGTGCAGTAGCCCTCGCCCTTTTTCTCAGGCGGCGTTACGAGAGGCGCCCGGCTCACCTGAGCCGGGCGCCCTCGCTATCTGGAATCGAGCGCGCAGGACGTTTTTACGGCCCGCGCATCACGGGCAGATCCGTCGGCCAGACCGGATTGACCGTCCGCACCCGCGCCCACATGACGCGGGCGAACACCGCCACGGCGAGCACGTCGCAGGCCCCCGCCAGCCCCAGCAGGCCGCCGCTCGCGGCGGTCCAGCCCATGGCCGCCGCAAGCGGCGACACTGCCCCGCTTACAACCCCAAGGTTGAGCAACCCAAAGCACACCCATGCGGCGCGCGGATCACCCCGCGGCGGACCGGATGCAAGACGCGGGAAGATGGCCAGCGCCACGCCCATGGCGAACTGGGCCAGCCAGCCAAAGACTAACAGGTGGATGTGGGTCTCGCGGAGCAGCCACAACGGACTGGCGACACCTGCGGCCTTGGCCGCAAGAACGACCGCGCCCAGGCTGAATCCGAGCGCGAGGTGAAGGGTCGCTGCGCCAGTCATCGCCCGCGACGGAGGCGGCATCATCGCGGGGCCCCGGCTCTGGCGTGCGGGCCCGAGCGCGGTCGTATGCGCGGCCACAGCAGCGCCGCAAACAGCCAGGCCGCCATGGCCTGCGCGGTCGCCGACCCGGCGAGCGCCCAACCCGCCCAGGCGCCTCCGCCGTAGGCCGGGCCGACTTCACCGGCCAGCCTCAGGATGAGCCCGCTGTTTAACAGGCCAAAACCGACCCAGCCCAACCGATTCATCCCGGGCGACCCGGGACGCTCGGGCAGCGGGTACAACCAGATCGCCACCCCTATGATGAGCTGGGTCAGCCAGCCGACCACGATCAAATGGATGGCGGGGTAGCGCAGCACGCTCAGCCGCGCGTCGAAACCCAGCGCATCTGCGACGAGTCCGATCGCGAAAAGAAGCGTCCCAAGCATCAGGTTCACAAAAGCGGTGCGAACAAAGGCGCGGGTTTGTGGTTTCATATCGAACTGGGTCAAGTCTACGTGGCGATAGGCCAGCGTCAATCGTCCACTTGGCCAGCGAGATATGGCCGTCCGGCCAGTAGAAGCGCGGGCCATGTCCGGTTAGCCTTTGCGCAATACTTGGAGGCACTATGAACGCGGAACAAGTCAAACTTCTACGAGAGACATTCAAGGCCATTGAGCCGATGGCGCAGGAAACGGGCGAAATGCTCTACAACAAGCTTTTCGAGATCGATCCGTCGCTTCAGCCTTTGTTCAAGGGCGATCTCAAGACTCAGGCCAGGATGGTGATCACCGCCATCGGGCTGGCCGTGAGCGGTCTTGATAAGCCTGAAGGGCTGCAGGATCAGGTCAAGTCACTCGGCACCCGCCATATTAGCTACGGCGTTCAGCCCCGGGATGTCAACACGTTTGGGGCCGCCCTGATCTGGGCGCTCGAGCAATCGCTGGGACCGTCGTTCACCCCTGAAGTCAAAGAGGCGTGGGTGTCTGCGTATGGCGTGCTGTCGGTCGCCATGCGGCGGGCGACGACCTAGCCGGCCCAACGCAGTTCCATCACGCAAGCGAGCGGCCCCGGCATCGCCGAG
>JBDSIP010000319.1:0-2713 GCA_039917915.1 Thermoflexales bacterium | reverse complement strand
TGGCTCATTCGATCTTCCTGCGGTCCGCGGTCTGCCGTCCGCGGTCTATCGTCCACGCTCATTCCCTCACAGCCTCAAACCCGATCTCCTGCGCCCCCTGCCACAACACGATCCGCCCAATTTCGGGCAGGGCAGCGCCGCCCTCCACGATGGTGAGGAAGTGATTGCCGGCAAGCTGGCCCATCTTGCTGGCGAAGAGACAGGCGCCATAGGGGAACAAAATCTCGGTCTCGCTGTAGCCGCCCGGGTAGAACAGGATTTCACCCGGAGCAGGATGACTGGTGTGGTTCTCGAATCCGACCCCGAGCCTGAACTCGCCCAACGGAATCCAGCAAGCTTCGCCGCTCCAGCGGGCATGGATGAGTTTCTGGCGATACGGCAGCAGGGCCCGGAACGCCGTGCAGGTTTTCGGGGCGGCCGCATCCTCGAAACGCGCGAGGAACGATGCGCCCGCAACAGAGATCCGGACATGGGTGGGGATGGGCATGGAGAAATGATACGGCAGGCGGCTACCCGCCAGGGCCCTTTCTGCTTGCCCGTCCGCCGTCCACCCGTCGTATCATCCCTCCCCATGCCCCTCATCGACCGCGCGCGCGCGGCGCTGCGCCGCCCGTTGCCCGGATTCGCCGGTCAGTCCCGGATGTTGCCGCCAGGGCGATTTGTGCCGCCCGACATCAGCGCCGCCTACCAGGGCGGTGTGCTGGTGCTGCTCTATCCCGTCGATGGGCTCGCCCATGTGGTGCTCACCCGCCGGACCGAAACGCTGGGAAAGCATCGCGGGCAGATCTCGTTCCCGGGCGGGCGCATGGACGCCGGCGACCGCGACCTGATCGAGACCGCCCTGCGCGAGACCCGCGAAGAATTGGGCATCGAGGTGAGTGGCGCGGATGTGCTCGGGACCCTCACCCCGCTGTATATCCCGCCCAGCAACTACCTCATCCATCCAGCCGTTGCCGCGCTGCCAGGCCGCCCCCGATTCGCGCCCAATCCCGCCGAGGTTGCCGAAATCATCGAGGTTGCGCTTGAAACCCTGGCGACACCCGGGGCTCGGTCCGTGGCGCCCATGCCGGTCGACCGGAATGGCACAACGTTTGTGGTCGATATGCCACATTTCGTCGTCGGCACGCACCGGGTGTGGGGGGCGACCGCGATGGTCCTGAGCGAGTTTCTTGAGCTTTTGAGCCATGAGCTATGAGCCAGGAGCCTGGCTCACAGCTCATGGCTCACGGCTCGTAGCTACAATACCCCCCCATGACAACTTCCCCATCCGTCACCAAGGCCGCGCCCAAGTACGACGTCGCCGTGCTCGGCGCCGGTCCCGGCGGTTATGTGGCCGCCATTCGGGCCGCCCAGCTCGGCCTCAAGGTCGCCATCATCGAACGCGACAATCTCGGCGGGATTTGCCTGAACTGGGGCTGCATCCCGACCAAAGCCCTGATCCGCAACGCCGAGGTCATCGATTTGCTCAAGGAGGGCCGGGACTACGGCTTCACCTTTGACAACCTGCGGGTGGACTACCACGCGGCCCACAAACGCAGCCGGCAAGTTTCGGATCGCCTGGTCAAGGGCGTCGAATTCCTGATGCGCAAAAACCAGGTCACCGTGATCAAGGGCGAGGGCACCCTGGTCGCCCCCGACGAGATCTCGGTCATGTACCGCGGCGAGGAGACTCGGGTCAGCGCCAAACACGTGATCCTGGCGACCGGGGCCAAGCCGCGCACGCTGTTCGACCTCGTCCCCGACGGCCGGCGGGTGTTCACCTACCGCCAGATTCTGGAAGCCCAGAGCGCTCCCAAGAGCATGATCGTCATCGGCGCGGGCGCGATCGGGATGGAGTTTGCCTACGTCTTTCATGCCTATGGCACCGAGGTCACTGTCCTCGAGGTCCTGCCGCGCATCCTGCCCAATGAGGACGAGGAAGTCAGCGCCGAAGTCAAGAAGTCCTTCCAGCGCGCGGGCATCCAGACCCTGGCCGGGGTCAAAATCGAATCAGCCGTGGCCTCCCCCGAGAATGTCACGTTGAAGGTCAACGATGCCGGCAACGTGACGACGATGACGGCGGACTGGCTGTTGATCTCGGCCGGCGTCATCCCCAACACGACTGGCCTCGGGCTGGAGACGGTGGGCGTGACCCTCGACAAACGCGGGATGGTCAACGTCGACGATCACATGGCCACCAATGTGCCGGGCATCTATGCCATCGGCGACATCACCGGCAAGCTCGCCCTGGCGCACGTCGCGTCGGCCCAGGGCGTGATCGCCGCCGAGTCGATTGCGGCGAGCCTGGGGCTGTACAAGGGCCGGATCAACCGGCTGGACTACAACGCCATGCCGCGTTGCACGTACACCGTGCCGCAGGTAGCCAGCATGGGGCTCACCGAGGCGCAGGCCCGCGAACAGGGATATGCAGTCAAGGTGAGCAAGTTCCCGCTTAGCGCCAACGGTAAATCGCTGGCCCTCAACAACCGGGATGGTTTTGTCAAAATCGTGGCGGACGAGAAATACGGCGAGATCCTGGGCGCCCACCTGGTCGGCCCGGATGTGACCGAGTTGCTGCCCGAATTTGTCCTGGCCAAGAGCGCCGAGCTCACCCCGGATCAGATCGCAGACGCGGTGCACGCCCACCCGACCCTGAGCGAGACGCTGATGGAAGCCGCTCACGGGATCGCGGGTCTTCCCATTCATATATAAGGAATGCGCGCACAGCGGCCCT
>JBDSIP010000318.1:0-13608 GCA_039917915.1 Thermoflexales bacterium | reverse complement strand
GTCGAGCGCAGCGAGATCCCCGAAAACGAGAGCGCGATCAAGCTTTGGAAGTGATGACGCGGAAGTCAGTCGAGAAACCGTTCGTCGAAATCGACTCCTGTAGCCCGCAGATATGCGATCAATTCGTCGCGGAACGTCCGGCTTCGATGATGCGCCTCCTGACGCTCGATAGACCTCCTCACGGAGGCAGTGCCCGAGGCGCTCACGGTGAAGGCTGAGTAGCCGTCCTGCCACCGGAACCCGGGGAATCGGCACCGTGCTTTTGCCCACGCCGACGAAGACGTCTTCAATGCGCGCATAACGTCCGACAGGCGATGCGTCGGCTTCAACCCGACCAGCAAGTGGACGTGATCCTCCACGTTGCCAACACTCAAGGCCATGCCCTCGTTCTCGCGCACGACACCGCCCATGTACCGATGCAATTCCGCGCGGCATGCCGGTGCAATCAGCGGTTCTCGGTGCTTCGTCGCGAACACAAGGTGGTAATGCAGGCTGGTGTAGCTCGATGGCATGCTTAACGACTCCCAACTTCGGCATACAGCGACTGGATGGCGCGCTCTGAAAACCCGAGATCCTCCAGCCTGCCGCCAACCCCCTCAGGCGCAGCCGCGTAAACGTTCAGGGCGTCGCGGGCAAGAATCCGCGCCCGCGCCTGCGCCGGGTCGTTGAGCAGCGGCTGCGCCTCGGCGCGCACGGCCGCGCTTCTGCCACCCATCAGGGCGATCTCGACCCCCGCCTGAAACAGAAAGGCCTCGCGCTCCATCGCCAACTGGGTGAAGTCGGTCTTGCGGGATGGATCGGTGGCATGCTCGCGCTGAAAGGTGTGAAGGAGCTCGTGAGCCAGCACGGACACGTCGGCGGGATCGCTCATGTTCAGACGCGACACGCCTACAAGATAGCGGCCGGCCCGGGCTGGGAAGCTGATCCCGGCGCGCCCCCGAGTCAGCCCTATCCGGCGCAGACCTTCATCCGGCAGGATGCGAATTTCAAGCTTGTCCAGCAAGCCGGGGTCCATCGCCACAAGCTCGGCCCCAAGCGGCGTGCGCTGAAGCTGGGTCCAAAAGAACGCCCGGTCCGACAAGCTCATGGGCGGCGAAATCGAGACCAGCAGACGGGCGGGCTCCAGCCAGATAGGGGCATAGCCACCGTTTGGCGGTTGGGCCAGATCGATCTGAGCGGGCAGAACCTGGGTGTCGCTGGCAAGCTGCGAGGTCGCATATAGATCAGGCAGCGGCGCGATCGGCACCGGCCGGCCATCCAGGCTGGCCGGCGCCGGCTGGCCGGCCAGAACCACGCTTGCATCGCGCTCGGCGAATTGCAGACGGGCTCGGACCTGCAGCGCCCCGCGTTCCGCCGCCTCAAGCGCCTCCGCCAACCGCCCCAGCGCAGGCATCACCATGCCATCCATCTCCGCCAGAAACGCCTGTGCCCCCGGGCCGATCCAGTCCCCGTCGCGCAACGCATCCCTGCAAAATGCGAGCTGGGTGCGCGCAGAGCGCACTGCTTCAGCCTCCCGCGCGAAACGGGTGGCGATCTGGGCCATCAGTTCATAGTCGATGCGAACACACGGAGCTTGATGCGGATCGCGCTGCATAGACAGACCCTAAGCGGAAATCGCCCTGCCGCGCCTGACAGTTGGCTGACAGCGACATCGCGCGTTTGGCATTCGGCGTTAACATATCGGGGGAGTTCCAAACATGCTGACGCTTCTCGAGAAACTTCTCTTCGTCCTCGCCATCGCCGCTTCACTTGGCCTGTCATACGTCACCTTTGGCCGCATGATCCGGGTGATCCGCCGTGGCCAGGGCGCGCTGCTCCTCGACCAGCTCCCCAGCCGGGTCATGAAGGGCCTGCTGGCCCTGGCGTCGCAGGGCCGCATCATCCGAAATCGCAAGGTCGCCTCGCTCTTTCACTATGGCGTCGCCTGGGGCTTTATCTTCTATCTGCTGGTCAACGCCGTCGATGTGCTCGAAGGCTATGTCCCAGGCCTGCGCTTTCTGGGCGACGGCGTGGTCGGCGGGCTGTATCGTCTCCTGGCGGATTTGTTCAGCGCAACCGTGCTGATCGGCGTCGCGTTCTTCCTGATCCGGCGCATTGTCGCCCGGGCGCCCGAATTGCGCTTCCGAGCCAACGTCCTACTGCATCCTGCGGTGGCCGCCGGCGGGGTGATGCGCGACTCGCTGATCGTCGGCGTCTTCATTCTCTTGCACGTCGGCTTCCGCCTGCTTGGCGCGTCATTCCATGTCGCCGAATCACCCGACGCCTGGCAGCCGGTGGCCAGTCTGATCAGCCGGCTATGGGCCGGTCTCGCGCCCGTGGCGCTTGAGGCCGGCCGGCACGCGAGTTGGTGGCTGGCCCTCGGCCTGATCCTGGCCTTTATGCCGTATTTTCCGTACACCAAACACGCCCACCTGTTCATGGGCCCGTTCAACTTCATGGTCAAGCCCGAGCGCAAGGCCCTCGGCGCGCTCGAGCCGATCAACTTCGATGACGAGAACGTCCAGCAGTTTGGCGCGGCCAAACTCACCGACCTCAGCCAGAAGCACATCCTGGATGCCTTCGCCTGCATCATGTGCAACCGCTGCCAGGACGCCTGCCCGGCGTATGCCACTGGCAAGTCGCTTTCCCCGGCCGCGCTCGAGGTCAACAAGCGGTATCACATCCGCGAGCATTTCAACCTGCTCGCCAGCGGCGGCGAAGACAGCGCCAGGTTGATGGACTACGCCATCGATGAGAGCGCGGTGTGGGCCTGCACAAGCTGCGGGGCGTGCGTCGAGGTCTGCCCGGTCGGCAACGAGCCGATGTTCGACATCCTCAACATCCGGCGCAACCAGGTGCTGATGGAGAGCAGCTTCCCCGCCCAGCTCAAGACTGCCTTTACCGGGATGGAGCGCAACAGCAACCCGTGGCAGATGAGCGAGGACCGCCTGGCCTGGACGAAGCCGCTGCCCTTCGTGGTTCCAACGGTCGAAGACAACCCAAACTACGAGGTGCTGTACTGGGTCGGCTGCGCCGGGGCGTTTGACCCGAACGCGCAAAACATTGCCCGCGCGATTGCCACCGTGCTGCATGCGGCAGGGGTCAACTTCGCCGTGCTGGGGAATCAGGAGATGTGCACCGGCGATGTCGCCCGCCGGGCCGGCAACGAGTATCTGTTCTTCGAAATGGCCAAGGCCAATATCGAGGCGCTGCGCGAGGCCGGGGCCGACAAACGCAGCATCATCGCCGGTTGCCCGCACTGCCTGCACACGATCGGGAAGGAGTATCAGGACTTTGGGGCGGTCTTCAACGTCATCCACCACACTCAGTACATCAACACCCTGGTCGGGGCGGGCAGGCTCAAGCTGAATGCGGCCCGGCTAAAGGCTTCGACGGACACCGTCACCTTCCACGACCCGTGCTATCTCGGCCGGCACAACGGTGAGACTGAGGCGCCTCGCGCGGCGTTGACCGCCGGCGGCGCGACCCTGGTCGAGATGCCGCGCAACCGCAAGGCCTCGTTTTGCTGCGGCGCGGGCGGGGCGCAGGTGTGGAAGGAAGAGGAGCACGGCACCCAGGCCATGAGCGCCAACCGCTTCGCCGAGGCTCAGGCCACCGGGGCGAAGACGGTCGCCATCGGATGCCCCTTCTGCGCAAGGATGCTCAACGACGCCAATGCCGGCGCGGGTTCGCCGATGCAGGTCAAGGACGTGGCCGAGCTGGTCGCCGAGGCGATTGAGGCGTAACCGGGCCCGGATCAAAACCTCTCGGGTCTTGAATACCCGCGAGGTTTCTTCGCTGGTATTCGGTCCGCCTCACGGCCGTGGGCCGAGCTGGGTGATCGACAGGCGATACGCATACGCCGCGCGGTTCAGCAGGCGCTCTTTCACCTGGCGATAGACCGGGTCCTGCTCGGCCAGCCCCGTGGTCTGAACCAACGGCCTGAGCTCAGATGATTTGGTGATGAGCAGCGCGGTCGAATCATTTCGGGTGCGGTCGCGGCCGAGTTGGACGAACCACACGCCCGCGTCCGGGGTGCGCTCGAGGATGCCCAACACCTCATCCGCCTGCGACACATCGAAATGCCGGGCGCGGACGCCTGGCGGCAGGTAGCGCTCAACCAATGAATCGGACTCGCTCACGACGAGGTCCCCGGGCTGGGCATGCCTGGCGATGAACTGGGCGGCCTCGCGGGCGGGCGTGGTGTAGATCGGGTTGAGGGTGTCCATCCGCAGATCGTGCTGAATGCCGGATTGGGCCTGGGCCGCCAGCAGGGCGGCCACGATCAGCGCGGCGGCCCGGACGGGCAGGCGCGCGGCGCCATAGGCGGAAATTGCGATAAAGGGGGCGAACGCGCTCATGGTCCGGGCCGCGCTGTTGACAAACGGGCTGTCGCGGGCCACGGTGGCGAGCAACACGAGCGAAACGGCCAGCGGGACAGCCAGCATCGTGACCGCGACCCAGACCGGCGCGCGGCCGGCTGGCGCTCTGCGTGAGAGCAAACCCGTGGCCAGCAGCGCCACCGCCGCGGCCAGCCCCAGCACCGCGGCCACCCGCCAGGGAAAGAGATACTCGCCAATTGACCAGGCAAAGCCGGCGTAGGCGATCTTCAGGACATGTCCCGGCAGACCGGTCGAAAGCTCGGCCACGCCAAAGTCGCGGGCGCTCTGGAGCAGCGCGGTGGCCACGATGGGTACGCAGACGACCAGCCAGACCGCGTGCGAGATCGCCCAGCCGCGCAGCGGAACGCGCGATCGGCGCAGCAGCGCGACGACGAGCACAAGGTTCTGAGCCAGGAGCACGGCATAGGCCGGATAGTCGGACAACAGCAGCCCGCTCGTAGCGACAAAGTGAACGATCCAATCCTGCCGCGTGGCGCGCCCGCGCAGGATGCCCAGAAAGGCCGCATTCGATAGCGCGGCCAGGGCCGCCACGAAGGTGTAGTAGCGGATGATCTGCCCGTATGAAAGCAGGAGCGGATGGATCGCGCACAACAACACGGCGAACGCGGCCGCGCGCGGGCCGAACAGCCGCCGGGTCAGCGCGTAGACCGCCGGCACAAAAAGCACGGCAAAGAGGGCCGGCAGCAGCCGGATCTGCCATTCGCCGTCCCCCGCCATCTGGCGCCAGCCCCACATCAGTAGATTGAAAAGCGGTGGACGGCGCTCACTGTCCAGGGCCTGAGTCAGGGCGGTCTGCGCGTTTGGCGCGTTTGTCGCATCGACGACGATTTGCTCGTCGATCCACAAGTTTGGGAGGTGGAGGGTAAAGAGCAGCCGCGCCGCGAGAATCGCCGTCGCGAGCACGACAAGCCAGGGAAGAGGGGCCTTGGCCATGTTGGCGCTGCTCGGCATGTTGGCGCGCAACTTTACCAGAGGGCAGAAAAATACAAAACGGGCGCTGACATCCTTCGACAAGCTTAGGATGCCAGCGCCCGTCGCGCTTCGGACCAGGGCCCGGAGCTTACTTCTCTTCCTTGAAGGGCACGTGCTTGCGGATCTGCGGATCGTAGCGCTTGATCTCGAGCCGGCTCGGGTCGTTCTTGCGGTTCTTCTCGGTCCAGTAGGTGAACCCGCTCTCGCTGCTCTTCATCTTGATGACGATTCGATTGCCTTTCTTCTTTGCCATGATTTACCTCGTGGGGCCTAACAGCTCCCAACACAACCCGTTATCGGCGGCAAAATCCCCCGACGTCGCCGCGGGATTTCGCCTCCGGAACAGGCTTTGTGAGTGGTCCTAATGCCTAAAGTGTGCCCGCCATCGGCAGCAACGCCAGTTGGCGCGCGCGCTTGACGGCGCGCGCGAGCATGCGCTGATTCTTGGCGCTCAGCCCAGTCCGGCGGCGCGGCAGAATCTTGCCCTGCGAGTTGACGTAGCGGCGCAGGCGCTCAAAGTCTTTGTAGTCCGGCGTCAGGCCCTGCGCGGCGAACTCGTCCACGCGCTTGGGGCGGGCTGACTGCGCGTCGTAGTTGTTGGCGCCAACATTCTTGCCTGGCTTCTTCTTGCCAAAGGCCTTCTTGCCACCACGGAAGCCCCCTTCGGAGCCGCCAGAAAAATCATTTGTCACGTATTCTCCTTGACTTGCCGCGCTTGACGCGGCCCAAACCGCGCAGAACACGCGGCCTAAACTGGTGCCCAATCACGGGCGCCTACGCCGGTGGCGCAGGCTTTAGCGGGAGCGGATTTTAGCACATGGCGCACTTTGGCGCCGACTGGACCAATTCGGGAAGGCATGCGCCCGGCTTCGCCGGGCGCATGCCTTCCCGAAAAGTTTCCTGTATGAAGTCGCTAGGGCGCTTTGTAATCGTCACCCAGGATGATCAGCGCGTCGATTGGATTGGACGGCTCGAGGCGGGTGACGACCTCTCCGATCTGCACGCCCATCGCGGCCGCAAGTTGTTGGATGTAGGTTTTGCGACCGTGATAGTCGATGATGACTGTTTTCTTGTAGTCACCCGTGGCGTTCTCCACGCGCGCCACCGTGAAACCCTTCGTCTGCAGGGCCGTCTGTGCGGCTCCGGCCAGGCCCTTGGTCTGGGTGCCATTCTGAATGACGATCCTACCCGGCTCGGGTGTGCCAGCCACGGCAACCACCGGCTTGGGGTTGTAAAGCTGGTCTCGCAATTCGCGAATCTTGTCCCGATTCGGGATGAGAACGCTGGCACCCTGCGGGGTCGTCCAGTACTGGGTGGCGGCCTCATCGATGGACACCCGTGCGATGCGCTCAGACGGGATATCCCGGGCCAGCATCGCAAGCTGGGCCAGCTCGAGCGGCGAGAGATTGCTTTCGATCGAGTCGCGCATGGTCTGATAGATCTGGGGAACCTGGGGCAACAATTTCGTCAGCACGCCCGGTTCAAGCGCCTTGTCGCGCATGGCCAGAACCACCTGCTGCTGGCGGCGCATTCGATAGAAGTCGCTGCTGCCGTGGCGGGTGCGGGCGTATTTGAGGGCTGTCGCGCCATTCAGGTGCTGCCAACCGGCCTTGAGCCTAAACGGGTCGTAGCCAAAATTCATGTCCGGATAGGACAGGTCGTTGATGTCTTCCTCGTTGTAGACATCGATGCCGCCCAGCAGGTCAACGAACTTGATGACGGCGTTGAAGTTGACCCGGACGTAGGACTGCACCGGCATGCCAAAGTTGTACTCGACCGTCTGCATGGCGTATTTCGGCCCGCCCTGGGCGTGCGCGACATTGATTCGGTCCTGAGTATTGCGCCCAGGCAGCGGCACATACAAGTCGCGCGGGATGCTCAGCATGCCGGCGGTTTTCGCGACCGGGTCGAGGGTGAACAGAATCAGCGAGTCCGAGCGCGCAATGTTCGGATCTTCCTTTGGGCGTTGGTCGATGCCCATCACCAGCACATTTACCCGCTCCGTGCCGCGCCAGCCGCCCAGTTGGCCCAGGGAGAGTTGTGTCGAAGGCACCGGCGTGCCATTGACCGTCACCCCAGGTGCGGCTTGCCCCACGAGCACCCCCAGCGCGGTGATCGCCACGAAGCCGACCGCGGGGATGATGATGACAGCCGCAATGACCGCCACGAAGACAATGGCGCGATTCAAGGGGCGCCGCGGCGGCGGACGCGGAGGTGGCGGTTGCCCAACACGGATGTTCATAACATTCAAAACAGGCTCGAACCAGGCCAATCCTTGGCGTCGGCAGACGCCAAGACGGTCAAGACGTCCGCCGCGAGGTGCAGAGAACCCGTGACGACGACGATCTCGTTCGAGCGGGCCCATCTTAACGCGTCCCGGATCGCGGAAGCGGGCGGGATGACCACGCTGGCCGGACGATCACCCGCCGTCTCGGCCCACATCGCCGCCAATTGCGCGACCGGGACGGCCCGATGATAGCGCGGCTCGGTCAGGATCACCTCATCGGCGAAGCCCGCCACCGCGCGCAAGATGTTGCGGGCATCCTTGTCGCGCAGCACGCCGACCACAACCCGGATGGGCCGCCCGTCAAAGTAGAGGCGCAGCGATTTCCCGAGCTGTTCCATCGAATAGGGTGTGTGCGCGCCGTCTGCAATCACAATCGGGGTGTGGTGGAGGACTTCGAAGCGGGCCGGCCAGCGCGCCCGGGCGAACCCCGCCCGAATGGCCGCGGGGGTGAGGCGCGCAAAGCCGCGCTCGCGCAACGCGTCAAGCGCGCACAAGGCCGCCGCCGCGTTCTGCAACTGATAGGCGCCCAGAAGCGGCATGGCCAAAGGTTTGCTCCACGCGCGGGTGACGAAGGTCTGTTTGATATTGCCGGGCTCAATCGTCACCGTGCCCGGCTGGCATGCCCAACGGTCCTCGGCAAACCGCAGCGGCGCGCAAATCGCGGCGGCGGCCTCGCGCAGCGCGCGCGCGCCCTCGTCGGACTGGGCGGCGGCCACGCCGATTCCGGAGGCGCGCAGAATGCCGGCCTTTTCCGCGGCGATGGCCGCATGGGTGGCGCCCAGCATCTGGGTGTGCTCCAGGCTGATATTGGTGATCACCGACACCATCGGCTCCGACAGGTTGACCGCATCGAGACGGCCGCCGATGCCGATCTCCATGATCGCGATGTCGGCCCGCTCGCGTTCAAACCAGCGATAGGCCATGGCGGTGTAGGCCTCGAAACGGGTTGGCCTGCCAAGGTCCGGTCGGTCCCACGTCTGGACGATCACCCGCACAAGATCAGTCAATTCAACAAAGACCGCTGGCGGCATGTCGCGCAGCCCGGCTCGACCGCGCGAGAAAGCAAAACGCTCAGCCGGGCTATGCAGGTGCGGCCCGGTGTAGGCGCCGACCCGGTAACCCGCGGCGGCAAGCGCCTGGGCGATGAGGGTGACGGTGCTGCCCTTGCCCTTTGAGCCGGTTACCAAAACGCAACGTTGGACAACGCCAGGCGCGCCGCCCAGCCGTTCCAGCATGTGGCGGGTGCGCGGGATGCCATGCTCAAACGCGTACGCGGCGGTATAGCCCGGCGGGTCGAGCGATTCGAGATAGCGCGCGGCCTCGGAAAAGCGCCTGGCCTGCATGGCTTGGTTATACCGGCGGCCAGGGCACGCTCCGCTCATAGCGGTTCGGGCTCGGAAACGCCTTGATCTCGAGCAGGCCGCCAATGCGCCGCTCGAGGGCGTCAATCTCGGGCCTGTCCAGCACCTGGCGCAGCGCCTTGCCGACCGGCTTGGCCGGGATCAGCGCCGACTTCAACTTTTGAAGATCGTCGAGTATCGCCTCGGGGATGGGCTGACGCGCAAACTCCCAGATCACCGTGCGCAATTTGTAGTCGGTGTTGAAGCAGATCCCGTGGTCGATTGCCCACACCCGTTCATCCCGGTCCAGCAGGCAATGGCCGCTCTTGCGGTCGGCATTGTTGGTGATGAGGTCAAAGACGGCCACCCGCATGAGCTGGTCAGCCAGTTCGGGACGGTCACGAAAACGCAGATAGTGCTGATCGGAATCGTTGTCGATGTAGAGCTGAACGGACCCAAAGCCCTGGGTGCCTGTCCGCAAGACGGTAGGTGGCACGAGAGTCCATCCCAGCGTGTCGCTCACCACCCAGGCGGCATATTCGCGCAGGCACAGCGTGCCCTCGGGGAAATCCCACAGCGGAGATTCGCCCAGGCGCGGCTTGTAGACGCCAAAGAGCTCAATGAGGTCGCCGTCCTCGTCTCGATAGCGCGGATCGGTGAGCTTGACCAGGTAGGTGTAGTTCGACCCCCAGGGCAACAGGCCGAGCGACTCCATCTCGCCGCTGGCGAGCAGATCCATCGCATCCGTAAGATTCAGGCTTGCCATCGGCGCTGAAAGGCGGGAGCGCCGACGCTCAGGCGAAGACGATTTCGTCCGAGTGGCCATTCCGACGCGGGCAGAAACCGTGCCCGACGCCATCGGGGTCCATGGGCTTGCCGCACAACGGGCAAATCGGGCGGCCGCGCGAGATCACTTCCATGCCGTGGCGGGCCAGCGCATCCATCTGAGCACGGGTGCCGAAAATTCGCGCGACGGTGGTGTTCTCTTCATCCTCGTCGGGCGAGACCTCTTTGGCGACGATGACGACCAGGTCACGATCCTCGTCATAGCCCAGCCCGAGTTGGCCTACCCGAAATTCGGGCGCGATCGGCTCCTCGAGATCCATGTCGGCGGTGATCTGCATGAAGTTGGCGCCCTTGGGGAACTTCGTGCGCAATTCCTCAAGCATCTGCTCCAGGACTTTGCACAGCTCACGGACCTGCTCTTTTTCACATAGCAGAGTCACCAGATCGCGACCTTTGCGCGCCTGGGCATAAAACGTACGGTTGCCGGGCTCGCCCACGGCATTCACCGTGATTCGTTGCGCCGGATTCAGCTCAATAACACGACCCATGGCTCCAAGAACTCGGTGATGATTGTACACACGCGGGCGGGCAACCGGTATATTGGCGGCATGCGATTCGGGAAGATTCTCAGGTTGGGGTGCGGGCTGGCGATGGCAAGCGCGCTCGCGGCCTGCGGCCAGGGAGGGTTGGCAATTCCCGACGCGTATGCCATTGTCATCCTGCCGACCCGCACGCCGCGCCCGGCTCTGCTGCCCGGCCCCACCCCGGTCAATCCCGGCACACCTATCCCGCCACCGGCCGCACCCACATCCACCCCGCGACCGGGTGGGCAACCGGGCCGCTGCAACATGATCGAGATCCCGGATGGATGGCACATCTCGGCGAGCTGCAGCCTCACCGAGAGCGAGACCTCGGCGGCCGGGCCGATGGTGTGCCAGATCCAGCGCAATTCATGCGCGTTCAGCCTATTGATCGACAATCGCGACCCGGCGATTCGCTATTTGCGCGAAGAGCCGTCGCCCTACAACGACGAGGACAGCCTGATGCACCCGGCCTTGCTGGCCCCCCTGACCCGACTCCGCGAAGCGGTATCGCGCGAATGGGACGGTCAGGTTGAGCTCATGGTCACCGACACGTATGATTCTTTTGGCGACCACGACGTCAATCAGCCCAACATGGCGAAGAAATACGCCTTGCATTTTGAGGGCCGCTCAATCGATCTGGTCACCTGGCCGGTCGATCCCGCCCGTTATCCGCGGCTGTGCGCGCTCGCCCTCACGGCCGGCTTTGACTGGGTCCACAACGAGACCGATCACTGCCATGCCTCGATCCGGGCCAAGAGCCTGTGCGAGGTGTGCCTTGGGCGTTGACTCGGTGGGTAAGGTGGGTCAGGTGGGTAAGGTTTGGTCAGGTGGGTAACGTTGTTAACGTTGTTAACGTTATCAACCTTATACACTTTACCCACCTTATCAAACCCGCGCGAGGGCCTGCCCAAAATCCGCCAGGATGTCCTCGATCTCCTCGCAGCCGACCGACACCCGGATGAGATTGTTGTTCTTCGGGCGGGGGTAGACGAGGGTGAACACATCGCCCAGGCTCACTCCGATCCCGCACATCTCGAGGGCGTTGGCGAAGCGATTCATCTCGGCCAGCCCGCCCCGGACCTTCATCGCCAGCATGCCGCCAAAGCCCTTGGCGTACTGACGCCGGGCACTTTCTGTTTCGGGATGCGAGGCCAGTCCGGGATAACGCACCCACTCCACCTTTTCGTGGACCTCGAGAAACTGGGCGAGGGCCAGCGCGTTGGCGTTGTGCTGGCGCATGCGCAGGGGCAGGGTCCGCGCGCCGCGCAAGAGCAGCCAGGAGTTGAAGGGGCTGATGCACTGGCCGAACGAGTCGAGCTTGAAGCGCGCCCGCCGGACATCGTCGCGCCGGCCGGCCAGCACGCCCGCGACCGTGTCGCCGTGCCCGCTCAGATACTTGGTCGCCGAGTGCACGACGAGATCGGCCCCCAGTTCGATCGGCCGGAAGAGATACGGGCTGAGGAAGGTGTTGTCGATGATGAGGGTGAGCGCGTGCGCGTCGGAGAAGCGCCGCAGGGCAGCCACATCGGCGACCCGCATGTTTGGATTGGTGACGGTCTCAGCGAAGAGGACCTTCGTGTTGGGCCGCAGGGCCGCCTGCATCGTCTCCATCCGGCGGACATCGACGAAGCTCACCTCGATGCCCATGGCCGGACAGTCCTTGGAGAAGAACTCGCGGCTGATGACAAACAGGTCCTCATCGACGAGGATGTGGTCACCGGCTTTGGCCGAGATCATCGCGGCGATGGCGACCGCAGCCATGCCGGATGCCGTGACCAGGGCCTCCTCGCTGCCCTCGAGGGCGGCCAGCTTCTTCTCCAGCACGGCGGTGGTGGGATTGCCCGTGCGGGAATAGAAGAAGTGGTCGAGCGGCTGGGCGACGGCCTGGATCATGTCCTCGGCCGTCTCGAAGGTGAAGGTCGCCGTCTGGTAGATCGGCGTGTTGTGGGCATTGGTGACCGGGTCGCGGCCTTCGCCGGCATGAATGGCGAGGGTGCCGAACTTGGGTGCTGGGGTTGGCATGGTGCCGTAGTTTCTCATTGGCGATCTGGCCGTCGGGTTCGTCAGGTGTGATCAGGTGGGTAAGGTTTGGTCAGGTGCGGTCAGGTTAGTAACATTGATAACGTTTGTAAGGTTGGTCGCTGCGTTCGCCTTTGCTGTCGGCGCACCTGTCAGAATCACGGAGGACACGGAGGCTGCAGATTTCACGGAGGCGCTCGCGTTCACGAACGCCTCCGTGTCATCTGCCTGGTCCGTGTTCTCCGTGATTCTGACGGCGATGGGCGATCGGCCAATCCGGTTCGTCAGGTGGGATCAGGTTTGATCAGGTAACCACCTGATCACACCTTACCCACCTGATCAAACCTGATCACATCCGCCCAAAGCGCCACCGTCTACAATCCCATCCCCACAAGGAGACCCACATGCGCAAAAACATTTTTCGAGACAAGTTGAAGGCCGGCCAGCCGACCTTCGGCACCCGGACGACCAGCGTGTGGCCCGAGCTGGTTGAGGTCATCGGCCACACCGGCGCGTTTGACTACGTTGAGTTCCTGGCCGAGTACGGCGACTATGACCTGCACGACCTGGAGAACTACGCCCGGGCGGTCGAGTTGTTCGACATGGCCTGCATCATCAAGCCCGATCAGCAGACCCAGGGCTGGGTGGCCCAGCGCGCGATTGGGGCTGGATTCCAGGGGGTCAACTTCGTGGACTGCCGCTCGGCGGCCGAGGCGGCCGAATGCGTGCGGCTGGTGCGGCCCGAGACGCCCACGGATGGCGGGGTCAACAGCGCTGCGCCCCGCCGCTTCGCACTCATGGGCGAGGCCGGCTCACCGGCCTACGTCCAGGCCCTGCGCGACGTGGTCGTCATCGTCATGATCGAGAAGCAGGGAGCGGTCGAACACCTTGAGGAGATCCTGGCCGTGCCCGGCATCGACATGGTCCAGTGGGGGCCGTCGGACTACTCGATGAGCATCGGCCGGGCCGGCGAGCGGAATCATCCCGAGGTCAAGGCGGCCGAGAAGAGAGTCTTCGAGACTGCGCTGCGGATGGGCGTCCCGCCCCGGGCCGAAATCGGCGCGCCCGATGACGCCAGGCGCTTTCTGGACATGGGCGTGCGCCATTTCTGCCTGGGCACGGAGATCAACATCCTCCACGACTTCCTCAAGAAGAACGGCGAGGAACTGCGCAAAGTGGTTGCGGGGTAATCTGATATGGGAGGGGCGAGATCACAATCCCCGCGCGAAGCGCGGGGA
>JBDSIP010000317.1:0-3613 GCA_039917915.1 Thermoflexales bacterium | reverse complement strand
CATGCCCGGCTTCGCCGGGCATGCGCCCATCTAAAATAGGAAACGCGTCGTCAGCGGAACACCGCAGGCAGGAAGGCGACCGGGACGAGCGTAGGGGTGGAAGTCGAGGTCACAGTCGGCGACGGCGTTTCCGTCACGGTCGGTGTCTGTGTCTGTGTCGGCGTCTGGGTTGGCGTTACCGTGGGCGGCACCGGTGTGAGGGTGGGCGTCTGCGTCGGCGTCGCGGTGGGCGGCACCGGTGTGAAGGTCGGCGTTGCGGTCGGTGGAATGGCGGTCGCCGTCGGCGTGGCCGTGCTCCCGCCGGCTGGCAGCACGATGATGCTGCCCCGCATGGGTCCGCCAAAGGTGCCGTGGTTGGCGCACTGGTAATAGTAGTTGCCGGCGGTGTTGAACATGACCGAATAGAACGTTCCGCTGCTGTTCGCGAACCCGCCTGGCACTGGGACGTCACTGGCAGGGCCGTCGACCTGGCGCAATGGATGAGCGGGGAGAACGACCCTGACCAACTCACAGATTCCCCGACCGTGATCGTTACGACGGTCGGGTTATAGGCGCAGCAGACGAACGTGATCGACGCGTCCTCAGGCCGCAATGCGTCAAGATCGATGACAACGCCGCCCATTCCGGTCGCGTGATTCGTCATTGCGCCCAGCGCCGGATTCTCGTGGCTGGCATGCGCAACGTCGCCCGTTTGCAGCGCCAGCCAGCCGGCCAGGCCGACGACAAAGGCGGCTGCAACAACGGCAGCCCGCGCAAAAGTTCGATTCATATTCCCCCCGTTGGCTTATCACTCCCTCTTGGACGGCACAAAATGGACATTAGCACAGACGGCGATTTTCGGATACCAGACATCGCCAAGAATGTTCATACCGGAATAGGTGGCGCCCTGACCTGAACCTCGCCAAACGCTCCAATCTCCTCGGAATGTGTTCTGTGATCGATATGCCCCGGCGAAGCCGGGGCATATCGATCACAAATTGGTTCTGGCAGGCGGCGCGATGGAAGCCGCCATCCTGATAGAATCCCGCCGCTATGCGCGTACCTATTTCGTGGCTCAAAGACTACGTCGATATCAGCCTGCCCATCCCTGAACTGGCCGAGATGCTCACCCTGGCCGGCCTCGAAGTTGAGACGATCGAGTATTTCGGCATCCCCGGCGCCGAGCTCGTGTGGGACCGGGAACGAATCTTCATCGGCGAATTACTCAGGGTCGAGCGGCATCCCAATGCCGATAAGCTCACCCTGGCCACCGTCAACTACGGGCCAGGCCGCGAGATCACCGTCGTCACCGGCGCGCCAAACATTGCGCCGGGCGACAGGGGCCAGAAGGTCGTGCTCGCGCTGAAGGGATCGAAGCTGTATGACGGTCACAAGGATGGCCGGGTTCTGACCACGCTCAAGGAAGCAATGCTGCGCGGGATCAAGAACGACTCGATGGTGTGCTCCGAGAAAGAGCTCGGCCTGAGCGATGAGCACGAGGGCATCATCCTCTTGCCGGCCGATGCGCCCGTGGGCGCGCCGCTGCAGGATTACCTGGGCGACGCCGTCCTCGAGATCGCCATCCTGCCCAACATCGCCCGCTGCACCGGCATCCTCGGCGTCGCGCGCGAAGTGGCTGCCCTGACGGGTCAGAAGATCCGCTATCCCGACATGACCTATGTCGAAGACGGGGCCGAAGCCGCCGCCGATCTAGTCCAGATCGTGATCGAGAACCCGGCGCTCAACCCGCGCTTCACCGCCAGCATCATCCGCGACGCGCAGTTCGGGCCCTCGCCCTATTGGATGCAGCGCCGCTTGCAGATGTGCGGGGTTCGGGCCATCAGCAACGTCGTCGATGTGTCGAACTACGTCATGCTCGAGCTCGGCCAGCCCACCCACACCTTTGACTACGACCAGTTGGCGGGGGCGAAGAAGATGATTGGCTCGCGCCTGGCGGCGCCTGGCGAGACTTTATCCACCCTTGACGGCAAGAAGCGCGAGCTGCTGCCCACCGACATCGTGGTCATGGAGCCCGGGCGGGCAATCAGCCTGGCCGGGGTCATGGGCGGCGGAGACACTGAGATCAGCGCGACTACGCGCAACATCCTGCTCGAAATTGCGGCCTGGGATTCGGTCAGCTTGCGCCGCACGGTGCGCCATCACCAGCTTCCGTCGGACGCCTCTTTTCGCTTCATCCGCGGCGTGCACCCCGAGATGACGATGCTGGCCCAGCGCCGCGCACTTCACCTCTTACAGCGTTATGCGGGCGGCAAGATCGCGCGCGGGATCGTCGACGCCTACCCGAAGCCGGCCCCGACCGCCGTAATCGAGCTGGACCCGGTTGAGTCGCGCCGGCTGCTCGGAGTCGATATACCGGTGCCGGAAATGTGCCGCATTCTCGAATCGCTCGAGTTCGGCGTGGCGGATGGCGCGGCCGGTGGTCTGCGCGTGACGGCCCCCGCCCATCGGCTCGACATCGAAGGCGCCCACGACCTGATCGAGGAAATCGGGCGAATCTATGGCTACAACCGCCTGCCAAACACCTTGATGGTCGACGAGATCCCGCCCGCCCACGACAACGGCGCGTTTGCCTTCGAAGAACGGCTGAAGGATGCCCTGGCCGATTGCGGGTTGCAAGAGATCGTCAGTCATCGCCTGACCACGCTCGAGGCCGAGAGCCGGCTGCTCCCGGCGGGCACGCCGCCCGACGACCGGCCGTACGTGACCCTCAAGAACCCGATCAGCTCGGATCGCACTTCGATGCGCCACAGCCTGGCCTCGGGCTTGCTCGATGCGGTCGCTTCGAATGCCCGCCACCACGCCCGGATCGCCTTGTTTGAGCTGGGCAGCGTGTATTTACCGTCCGAGGACGGCGTGCTGCCCGATGAGCAGCCGCGCCTGGCGATCGCGCTGTGTGGCTCGCGCGGTGAAGGCGGCTGGGACGCGGCTTCGCGCGCGACAGCGGCGGCGCCGATGGACTTCTTCAACCTCAAGGGCGTGATCGAGACCGCCCTGTCCGCGCTCGGCATCGCCGGCGCGCGCTTCGAGCCCGCCTCGCACCCGAGTTTTCACCCTGGTCGGACGGCCGCGCTCGTCACCAAAGAGGGCGCGCGCCTGGGTCTGCTGGGTGAGCTGCACCCGCGCGTGCGCGAAGGGTTCGGGTTGCCCGAAACGGCCACGATCCTGGCCGACCTGGATGTCAGCGCCCTGCGCTTGGCGGTTTCGGGCGCGGCCGAGGTCGTCGATCCGCCCCGCTTCCCGGCGGTGGTCGAGGATCTGGCTGTGATTGTCAACGAGGATGTCCCCGCCACCCAGGTCGAGCAGACCGTGTTGCGCGCGGGCGGCAATCTGCTCCGCGGCGCGCGACTATTCGACGTCTATCGCGGTGAGCAGATCGGGGCAGGCAAGAAGAGCCTGGCCTTTTCATTGACCTACCAGGCCGACGACCGGACCCTGACGGACAAGGACATCGAGAAGCCGCGGTCCAAGGTCATCCGGGCGGTTGAGGGTCAATTGGGTGGGGCGATTCGGCGGGGGTAGCGTTACGTCATTCGTCAGGCGCCATGCGTCATTGTTCAGCGGGCTTTGGCTCATTCAACAGGAGAAAGGGAGAAGGGGACTGATACCTAAACAT
>JBDSIP010000316.1:0-3913 GCA_039917915.1 Thermoflexales bacterium | reverse complement strand
GAGACGCAAAATATTGCGTCTCTACACCCCGAAACACAAAACGGGGGCGGTCCGGATGAACCGCCCCCGCCGTTGGCCCCGTTAGCGCAGCTAGCGCCGCAGTCCGGGCCGCATATTGTCCGGGCCGCCCATGTTGGGCATGCCGGTAATCACTTGCGCGACAACGGTGTCGCCCGTCTTCGCGCCGATCACCCGAATGGGCATCCCGACCCGCACATCAGCGATCGTACCGGTGATGTCCATCCCCTTCAGGAAGATGGCATTCGCCGCGTTGACCGTCAACTGCTGGCCATTGAGCTGCCACAGGATGATGGTGTTGCCATTGACCGAGGCCACCATCCCGGCGAAGTTTGCGGTCCGGGTCAGCGGCTGGTCGATGATGAGGGCCGCTTCGACCATCTTGTCGCCCGTCGGCCGGCCGATCACCTGGACTTGATCATTGTTCTTCAGGCTGCTGATCGTAGCGGCGGGATCACCCGCCATGACGAATTTGGTGGCTGGCACGATGCTGACCTGACCCAGTTCGAAGCCATTCGGGCCAGTCAAGCTGAAGTTCGCGGCCGTGACGTTGGCGGCCTTGCCCATCAACTGCACCGACTGCGGAAGCGGGATCACCGCCACGGCCCTGGCCAGAAAGGTCGGGGCAACCACGTTGCCAGTGTCTGCCTTCTCGGCCGGCTTGGAGGGCGCGACCAACAGAATCGCCACGCGGTCGCCGACCTTCACATCGGCCAGCGTCGGCGCGGGCTTGCCTGGCACGTAGAACTTGGTGCTGGCGTCGGTCTGCACCCGCACTTCACGCTGCGCGAGTTGCGGCTGAGCCTGTTCGGGCTGCGGCTGACCCTTGCGGCCTTGACCAGGCGCGCCTTGCTGCGGCTGCCCCTGCGGAGGCTGGTTTTTGAAGTTGCCCTGGCCATTCGGCTTCTGGTCATTTCGGCCATTCGGTTGCCCGGGCAGCGCTCGGTCGAACTTCGGTCCGACGCCCTGGGGAGGTGTCATGCCCGGCATCGTTAGCACCAACGTCGTGCCGTCGATCTGCTTTACCAGGCCATTCAGCATCCCGCCGCGCCCAAAATTAGCCGGCGCGTTCTGAAGCTCTGACGCCCCCTGGGGGGTCACCGGATCCTTGCCCGGCCCGCCGGTCTGGGCGTAGGCCACGCCAACGCCACCCAACATCAGGGTCGCGATCGCCGCACCCACCGCAATTTTCATTTTCGAATTCATAGGTCTTTCTCCTGGAGAGCGCAGCGTCACATACCGCGCCTCAATTGCCCAAAGCGTAGCCCTCAATGCCTCATTTCTGGCTGAGAGACTCGCAAAAACCGTGTAAAACCCATTCGTTTCCGGAGGCAACATCCCCCGGGGGAGCCGGGGGATGTTGCCTCCGGATAGGCCCGACACGGATTTCTAGGGCCTCTTGTCCTTGTCGTCCCGGCCTTCCTTGGACTTGATGACAAACAGCGCCGCAATCCCGAGAACGCCGGTGACCACCAGTCCAAGCAGGCTGCCAAAGTCGGGCGGCGACTGAGGCGGGTTCTCTTGAAACGCGCCACCCGTCGGTGGCAGGAGCGGCTTCGGAACCGGAGGCGCAGCGGCAGGCGC
Organism: Thermoflexales bacterium; assembly: GCA_039917915.1. Taxonomy (GTDB): domain Bacteria; phylum Chloroflexota; class Anaerolineae; order J036; family Brachytrichaceae; genus Brachythrix. The sequence continues at coordinate 2,311 of JBDSIP010000316.1, read as the reverse complement.
CAGTGTTGCGGCAGCGCCACCGGCCGGCGCCAACGACGCGCCCTTGGGCAGCCCAAACACCGCCGTCGAGCGCCCGGGGATTTTGAACGAGGCACCCGTCACGGCGGCCTGCTTCATCGCCGGATCGGCCGAGGCAGCCAGGATTGGATGAAGCTTCCATCCGTTGGGCAACGTGGTGTTTGACCAGGTCAGCGCGCCCGGGTTGGCATTGAAGAACACCAGGATCCGGGCATAGTTCGGATCGAGCGCGCCATCATCGGCCAGCGCCATCACGATCAGGCCAGGCACCTGAGTCGAACCCTCGTTGAGGAAGCTCACCCTGGCCAGGACCTCGTCGGCGGTCGAGAGCCGGAACAGCGGCGAGCTCTTGCGGATGCGGATCATCTCCAGAAAGTGATCGCGGGCGGCGATGATCCGGGACTGACTGGGTTTGAGCGCTTTGTTGGCCAGCAGCGGCTGGACGACTTCCCAGCGATCCTTGTTCCCACCTGCCAGCGGCAGGCCGTGCCCCCAGCCATTGTCGGCATAGGTCCAATCGATGGCGTTGAACCAGTCGCCGCTGTTGTACGAATTGCCGTCCATGCTCTTGCTGCGCAGGATGTCGTCGCCGGCATGGAAGAACGGCAGACCCTGGCTCAGAACGACGATGTCCGCGGCCAGGTTATTCATCCGGATTCGGTCGGCCAGCGTGGCATTCTCTGGCGCGGCAAACTGGACCTTGTCGAAGAGCGTCTCGTTGTCGTGGGCGGAGACATACACGATGTTCTCCTGTGGCAGCCCGGCGTAAGCGGCTGGCTGTCCGGTGTACAAAACCTGCTCACCGGTCTTGACCGCGTCGTCGGCCCGGGTGATCTTGATGCGGGCCAGATTGCCGGCCAGCCCGAGCCGGATCCAGTCGGTCTGATCGAGCAGCTTTGTCCGCTGCGCCTCCGCCGGCAGCAAAGCAGTCTGGTATTTGCTGGGCGCAGTGAACAGCCCGGTCGCAAACCCCTGCAGCCGGCGATCGTCAAAGGGATTGCCGCCCCGGACCGCATCGCGGAGCCGGTCGTTGAAGCTGCCGATGCCGGTGCCCGTCAGGTTGAGCTGGGTGGCGTTCTTGCCGCGCTTGTTGTCGGCGACCTCGCCGAAATTCCAGCCCTCGCCGTAGAGCAGGATCTTCTTGCCGTCCACGCCATCTTTGTCGAGGGTAAGCGCATCGAGGGCGGCCCGCACGTTGAGCATGTTGGACAACATGTGGTGGCCCATCAGATCGAAACGGAAGCCATCGACCTTATACTCGCGCGCCCACAGCGTGACGCTGTCAAGGATGAATTTCTCCATCATGGCGTTCTCGCTGGCGGTGTTCTCGCAGCAGGTGCTGCGCTCGACCGCGCCCTCAGTATTCAGCCGGTAGTAGTAGCCCGGCACGATCTTGTCAAAGACGCTCCTTTCGTCGGTCCCGCTCTGGCTGGTGTGGTTGTAGACCACGGCCATCACGGCCCGCAGACCGGCCTGGTTGATCCCCTGGATCATGCTCCGAAACTCGCGGATGCGAGCCGCGCCATCGGCATTACCGGCCGTGGCGTAGCTTCCTTCCGGGGCATTGAAGTGATATGGGTCGTAGCCCCAGTTGAAGGCGTCTGTGTCGATCGTCCTGGCCACTTCGACCTGCTGCTTGTCGCTGGCCGCCGGGAGCGCCGCCAGTACGTCGCGACTGGGCCCGCTCCGTTGGGCGGGATCCTCGTTCACCGAGGCGATGTCGAAGGCCGGCAGCAGGTGCAGATGGGTGAGCCCGGCCTCGGCCAGGGCCTTGAGATGCTTCATCCCATTCGACGCTGGGTTGGTGAAGGCCAGGTAGGTCCCGCGCTGGGCGGCCGGGACCGATGCGTCGATGCTGCTGAAGTCGCGAATGTGCAACTCGTAGATCACGCTGTCATTGAGGCTGGCCAGGGCCGGTTTCTTGAGCGCCTCCCAGCCAGCCGGGCGAGCGTCCTCGCTTCGCAGGTCGAGGATTTGGCTGCGTTTGCTGTTCATCGACAGCGCGACCGAGTACGGGTCGGTGACGGCGTTACGCACGATCTTGCCTTCGCGGGCGGAATAGACCTCGACGTCGAACAGATAGTACTTCCCGATCCAGCTCTTGTCGCCGCTGGCCGACCAGACCCCGCTGGCCGGATCGAGCTTCATGTCGACCGAGTTTGAGCCGCCACCAAGGGCCTGTTCAAACAGGCGGAGGCCCACCGTGCGGGCGGTTGGCGCCCACACCCGGATCGTCGCGCCATTCGGATCGATGCTGGGCCCGAGCGCGATAGTGGATGCCCTGGCCGCGTAC
>JBDSIP010000315.1:0-4468 GCA_039917915.1 Thermoflexales bacterium | reverse complement strand
GCGGGGGGATGGGCTGGGCGCATGCTCCGCTCAAACTTGTCGAGCGATATTTTCCGGGCGTAGTCGATGGGGGCCTGGTGGCGGAAACCGCGCGTGCCGCGCCGGCCCTTGCCCGGCGCGCGCGGCGGTGGACGATCTCCGAGCTGTCATTCTGCGCGCTCGGGGATGGCGGCATCGCGATCCGCCTGCGCTGGGCCCCGACGCTGCTATCAGCCGCGCGCGGCCTGCTCAGACGCGCGCTGGACGAGAGCGGCGCGCGGAGCGAGCTCGCCGCCGAATTCCAGTCCGGTCAATTCGGACGCGCGACGCGTGGCATAGCCTGGCTGCTTGGAAGGGGTGTCCGGCCAGTATCAGCCAGGCTGGTCGAGCTCGCCCTGGCCAGTCCGCCGGCCGAGGCCGGGGCGCCGTGAGGGCGTTCGCCGGCGACGCGGTGTTCAGGCGTCTTGCGCGCGGGTCCGGATTGATGATGGCGTCCAATCTCGGCGGCGCGGCGCTCTCGCTGGCCGCGGCCGCGCTGGCCGGCCGGGCGGTCGGCGGAGAGAGATATGGCATCTATACGTTTTGCATGGCCTGGTCCGCCGGTCTCGTCACTCTGTGCGAGGCGGGTCTCGATGGCGCGCTCGAGCGCGAGGTCGCCCGCAACCCCGCCGCCAGCGCCGACCTGGGACGGACAGGCCTGCTCGCAAAGCTGCCGTTGATTGCCCTGGCCTGCGGGGGCGCGGCCCTGTGCGCGCCATGGCTGGCGGCGGGTGAGGCCGTCGGCGGGCTGCGCCTGGGCGCCGCCCAGGCCGCTGCGTTTGCCCTCATGGGGATTTTCTCGGCGGTGTTTCGCGGCAATGGTTCGTATGCTCCGGTGGTGAGCGCGGGTCTTGCGGCCGGCGTGCTCCAGGCGGCCGGCACCGCCGCCATCGTTTCGGCGGGCGGGTCCGTCACCGACCTCTTGGCCCTCGCGGCTGTTCTGGCGGGGCTGCAGTGTCTGTGGCTGGGCCTGGCCGGCCTGGCGCAATTTGGCCTGCCCGCCGGGCCGCCGCCAATTGTTCCCGCCCAGCTCTATCGGCTGGCGGCCCCCTTCCTGGCCGGTGTTGCGGTCCGGGTCGCGCAAGGTCGGGTGGCCCCGCTCATGCTGGGCTATCTCAGCCCGCCGGTCGAGCTTGGTTTTTTTGGCGCCGCGTCCCGCCTGGCCGATGCCGCCCGCCTGCTGCCCAACGGATTGCTGCAAGGCACCTATTCCCTGTTCGCGACCGGCGGCGCCGATCGGCGGCGGGCCTTCTCGTCATATGCCATCGCGACGGCCCTCATGGCAATTCTGGGCGGCGCGGCCATGCTCGGGCTTGGGCCGACGTTTGCGCGTCTCGTCTTTGGGCCGTTATTTGAAGGTTCCGGCCCTGTCACCCAAATGCTCGGTCTGGCCCTGGCCTGCGGAGTCGTGGCCGACGCGGCCATTACGTATCTCTTCGCCGCCGGAGACGAGCGTTTCGCCATCCGCTGGAACGGGGTCGCCGTGGCGATCCAGGCTGGAGTGACCGTCGCCGTCGTTGGCGAGCATGGCGCAAGCGGGGCCGCGTTCGCTCTGGCCCTGAGCCGGGCCATCACGTGTGTGCCGCTGGGCTGGCAGGCCTGGCGCGGCGCGCGCCGGCGTTTCTGGGCCGACGACACGCCGTGAGCGGGCCTGACACGCGCCTGCGGTTCGGGAGCGAGTTCAAGCCAAGAGCGGGCGCGCCAGGATCCCGTACCGAAGCACAGGCCTGGCCGGAAACAGCGCAGAAGCGATGGCCGTGTGCCGGAGCCCGGGATAGGGCCGTAACCGGAGACCTGCCCGGACAAGTGCCGAGGCCTCGGCCGTATCGAGCCAATCCTTGCCGGGCGCAAGCATGAGCGGCACGCCGTGCCTGAGCTCAAATGATCGCTCTCGCGCGGCCAAGGCGGCCGCCAGGCGGCGCAGATCCGCCACGACCGGTAAACCGGTGGCGATCACCACCCCGCCCGGTCGCGTCCGAGCCAGCGCCGAGCGCAGGCGAGCGGCCGAGTCCAGCGCGGTGTGCAGACAGCGATTCAAGATCACTGCGTCGAACGCTTCATCGATCACGTCGAGGTGGGCCTCATCGAGTTGGATGGCTCGCCACGCCGGAGCCGCAAACCGGGCCCGGGTGGCAAGGCCATGCCCGTCCGCGCCGAAGCAGGAAACTGCGACAACGGTGTGGCCGTCACGCGAGAGGGCTTCGCTGAGCCAGCCGTTCCACGCCCCAACGTCAAGAAACTTCTGGCGCGACCGGCTCCCGATGTGTCGCCTGATCAGAGCCAGATCAACCACGCGCCCGCGCCAGGCCGGCAGTCCGCGCCCGGCCGCCGTCCCGGGCAGGCCGGCAAAGTCGGCTGGCAGAAGCCGACCGTCCTTCGCCCCCGCCAGATGCGCTGTCAGCGCCTGGTCGAGCCGGTCGGCCCGCCCAGCGAAGTCGGCCGTCATCAAGCGCAGGACGCCGGACCTGTCTGAATAGGCGTGTCCGCGCACGCAGCGGAAAGCAGGGTCGAGCGCTTCGCCGCATTTCGGGCAACGCAGTCTCATGCCCGAACGCCCAAACCGGCCGCCCACGCCTCGATGCGCGCCGCGGATGCCGCCGGATCGGGGGAAGGCGTGAAACGGACGGTTGCCCACGCCCGAGCCATGTCCTCCACGGCCAGCTTCGCGCCCGGATAACGGTCGAAGCCTGGGGACACATTCGCAAACATGAACGCAATGGCCTCTCTGGCCGGGATCGGTTCGAGACGCGGGACCGCGTCTCGCGGGCCGCCAAGGACGACCAGCCCGATCGGCGCGCCCGTCAGGGCCGGCGCCTCAACCCGAACCTCGCGTTTGACCTTTCCGTTTGGCAGGCGTCGGGCCGGAATGCCGGCCAGCTCGGGAAAGATCTGGTCTGAATCGGGCAGCAGCCGGACGGCCGCCGCGTGACCCCACACTCGGCCCGCGCCCAGGTCAAGAAAGGTCGCGTCATCGGCTATAAGGCGCCAGCCCCGCCGCAGCAGGGCATAGCACAACGTCGATTTGCCCTCCTCTGACGGCCCAGCGATCAAGATGGCGCTTCCGCCGCGTGACACGGCGGCGGCATGCAGGGGCTCGCGGCCGGCCCGGGTGAGCAACTGGAGGGCGTGGGCATCCAAAATGTGATGGATCAAGCCCTCGCCATCCTGAATGGCGCGCGCCCCAATCCGCACAGCGCCGATTCCAACCGCCAGGTCCGAGTCCGCCTCCACGTCTTCGGCGCGGGTGCGGAATTGATCGCCCGTCCAGGAATGCCGATAAACGCCAAACGCGGAGGCATCGTCCGGCCGGACATCGTCGCCGCTCACTCGGATATCGATTCGGGCGGCCTGGCGTTCCTCGATCAGCCCCGGGGCCAGCGCGCGCCAATGGCCGAACGCGCTCTCCGCCAGGGCCAGAATCCGCCGATCGTTGGTCCGCACCTCGAGCATCCGCCCCAGGACAGGGTAGCTGGCCCGGTGCACGAGGTCGGCCTCGTGATGCGGCCCGGTCATGAGCGCCCTCCGCCCGGGTCGTCCGTTGGGGCCAGGCTGAGCCTGTGGATGGTGAGACGCTCATAGCCGAGTTCCCGGGTGGCGGCCACCGTTGTATGCAATCCGGATTGCGCGATGGCGGCCAGGAACCCGGCCGAATCGCCTTCGGTCGAGGTCACCAACAGGCCCGCGCCGTCCTCGGCGAGGTGTTGCGCAAGAGAGGCCGCAAAACGTTCGGCGACGTCAACCGATGTCCAGGCCAATTCCCACGCGTCGTGCGGCTCGCCCCGAAAGAACGGCGGATTGAAGGCGATCAAATTAAACTGCTCGCCGGCCACGGGTCCAAACAGGTCGCCGTGCAGGACCGTCATCCGGTCCGCAAAGCCATTCCGTTCGGCATTCAGGCGCGCGCAGCGGACGGCGTCCGGATTAATATCCACGGCCACAACGCACGCGCCCTGCCGGGCGGCGGCCAGACCGACCAGTCCCGTTCCCGTGCCCATGTCGAGCACGCGCATCCCCGGCCGGACCAGCCCCGCCACGGCATGGGCCAGGGCGCGCCCCGAGATAAAAAGGGCCGGGTTGAGCGTATTCGCCAGGACAATCAGGTCGAATCCGTCGATGCGCTCCACGGTGTCCCGGCGGTGACGGCGAATCTCAAAAAGCCTGAACCAGGCGTGGCGGACCCGGCCGATCACGCGGCGCGGATTCATCCTTCTGCCCTCGAAGCGAGCGGCCGCCTGACCAGTTCCAGGATGTAGTGATCGGCCAGCATCCATACCGGCGGCGCGCTGGACACGGCCCGCTCCAGGCGATCGAGCCGGGCGAGCGCGCGCGGATGGCGGGCTGCCCAGGGTTCGGCATAGCTGCCGGGCACAAGCGCGCCAAGGGCCGAAATCCGCTGCACGGCGAAGGCGGGCCCGAAGGCGCGCGCCGCCCGGAACGCCGACGGGTAGCG
>JBDSIP010000314.1:0-7150 GCA_039917915.1 Thermoflexales bacterium | reverse complement strand
TGCGCCTGCGCGTGCGCCTGCGCCTGCGCCTGCGCGTGCCCCTGCGCGTGCGCCTGCGCGCGGAATACACAACGGTGTGAGCCAACCACATTTGCCGGCCAATCCGCTGGTCAAAAAGCGCGAACTCAAATCCGCGCCTGCGGTGCGCGCCGCGGCGCGCCGCCAACAACCAGGGCCACAGGCTGGAACGTCCATCGATGCTCGGGGCACGGGCCGAGCGCCCGCAGTGCGGCCGCATGCGCGACAGTGCCATATCCCTTGTGGGCGGCGAAACCATAGCCGGGCCAGACGTCATCCATGGCGGCCATGCGCGCGTCGCGTTCCGTCTTTGCCAACACGGATGCGGCCGCCGCGCTCAGACTGATCGCATCGGCGAAGAAAAACACGTCCTGTCGTACGACCACCTCGGGCAGTCTTAATGCGTCAATGACGAGCCCACCCGGTGGCGTCGGAAGCCCGTCGATGGCGCGGCGCATGGCAAGCCGGGTCGCCGGCACAATGCCAAGGCGGTCAATCTCGATGGCATCCGCCCAGCCTACCGCAAGGCAGATAGCAACGTTCCGGATTAAGGTGGCAAAGCGCGCCCGCTCGGCGGCGTTCAGTTTCTTTGAATCGGTCAGGCCCCGCAGCCGCCGCATCGTCGCAAGTTCGAGTGGAAGGATCACCGCGCCCGCGGCGACAGGGCCCGCCCATGCGCCGCGGCCCGCCTCGTCGACGCCGGCCACGGGCGTGAAACCTCTCGCCGCCAGGGCGCGTTCGTGGCTCAGGCCTGGGCGCGTGCCGGGTTGCGGTTGAGCAGGCTGGGAATGGCGTGCGCCTGGCATGCGCCCTAGTTGCGCCGGTAGGCGCCGCGCAAGTCCGCCAACCGGATCTGGCCGAGTTCCATCACCCCGCGGAGCGAGTCACGCACCAGGTTGACCCGCCGTGAGTGCTGATAGTCCCACGCCACAGGCACTTCGCGGACCTTGTAGCCCAGCCGCTTGGCAACAAACAATAACTCGACGTCGAATCCGGCCGTGACCTTTGCGCCCACGGTTTCATGGGCCTCGGAGTTCTTGTAGAAATGCAGGTGCTCGAGGATGGGTCCGACCGCGCTGCCGCGAAATGCCTTGAATCCGCATTGCGTGTCGGTGATCTCGCTGAAGCCAAGGATGAGGGTCCGCAACAGCATCTGACCCCGCGACATGACCAGGCGCCAGAACGGCGCATTCCGCCGGTATGTGCCGCGCGAGCCGATCACCACATCGTAGCCGCGCTCAAACCACGGCAGGATGAGCTCCACTTCGGAAAGTGGGGTGGCCTGATCCATGTCGCTGAAAAGCACAAAATCGCCCTGGGCAGCCAGCATCCCGGTCGAAACGGCATAAGCCTTGCCGCGGTGCGGATTGCGGATCAGCCTGAAGCGCGGATGCGCGCGAACGGAAGCTTCGATCAGGGCGGCGGTGTTGTCGGCGCTTCCGTCGTCAACGACAATGACCTCGCTCTCGTATGGCTGGGCGGCCAGATAAGCTTCGACGGTGTCGAGCGTGCCTCTCTCGAGGTTTCTTGCTTCGTTGAACGCCGGGATGACCAGACTGAGGCGCGGCTTCATGCGAACGCGATTATAGATGCGAAGACACGCTCAGGCCAGACCAGATCGGATCACCTGGGCATACGCCCGAATGCGCTCGGCGCGCATTCCGCGTTTGTGCCCAAGCAGCCACTTTCCGGCCTCTACCGCGAGCTGCGCTTCAAATCCAGCCAACAGTACGGCGCGCACCACGGCCGCGGCGGCTCGGCCGTGGTGTTTCGCAAAGTAGCGCACCCGGCTCGTGTTGAACCGCAACGTCCTCAGGCCCGACACCTTGTCGCTGCTCTTGGCCTCGAAGTGGATGATGGTGGCGTCTGGATACCAGACCACCGCCCAACCCTGAACTTTCAACCGGCGGCACCAGTCCGTTTCCTCGGAGTACATAAAGAAGTTGGTTTCATCCAGGCCGCCCACCTGATCGATGGCCTTCCAGCGAATCAGCATTGCCGCCCCAACCACCCAATCCACATCGCAGGGGCGATCCTCCGGCGCGTCGCGCACAAAGAATCGGTTGAGCAGCCCTGGCGGGGCCAATCGCTGCAGCCACGTGCTCTCGAAGAGCCCGGTCGCCAGGGTTGGGAAGCGGCGTCGTGATGACTGCGGGCTGCCATCGCCATAGACGAGGCGCGGGCCGATAAGGCCGGCGTCTGGCCGCCTGCGCCCAAACGTCAACAGCGCCTCGAGCGCGCCCTGTGTGACGACGGTATCGGGATTCAGCAACAACGCGAAGGCATCGGAATCGGCCGGGCCAAGCGCGGTCCACGCCGCCGCCAGCCCATCGTTGTTGCCGCCCGTGAACCCGCGATTTGTTGGGTTGGCCACGAGCCGGACCGCGGGAAACTCCGCAGTCACCATCTCCGGCGTGCCATCTGAACTCGCGTTGTCGACTACAAACACCGTCATGGCCTCGTGGGCAGGCGGGTATTGCTGCAGCGAACGCAGGCAGTCGCGAAGCAGATCTTTGACGTTCCAGCTGACAATGATAACGGTCAGCATGCAAATACCGCCGGCTTAAACCACCCGTCGCGCGTATTCGTCGACCAGTTCGATCAGCGCGGCGCGGTGTGGGCTCTCGGGGAACACACGCAGCGCCTGGATGGCGCGCTGGCCGGCCGTGCTCGCCTCCCGGCGGGCCGCATCAATGGCATCTGAGCGCCGAATCCGGTCGATCAGCCGGTCGTAGGTCGCCCGATCACACTCGCCGCGCAGGGCGCAAGCCAGATCGGGGTCTGAGCCATGCGACTCGGCGTAGCGCAATGTGGGCAGGGTGATCAAGCCGCGCCGCAGATCACTTCCGACTGGCTTGCCGACGACCCGCTGCTCGCCGATGAAGTCAAGGACATCGTCGATGATCTGGAAGCCCATGCCAAACTCGCGCCCAAACTCCCGCAGTGCTTCGGTTTGGCGCGGGCTGGCCCCGCACACACTGGCCATGGCCGTCGTCGCGAGGACGAACATCGACGCCGTCTTGGCATAGATTCGCCGCAAATAGTCTTCGTGTGTGCTGCGAGTCTCCCAGTCCGAGAAGCCCTGGCGCAACTCGCCGGCCACCATCGCGCACAAGGTGTCGGCAAAGATCGACATCGCCTCGACGCTGTTGGCCTGCGACGCGAGTTTCGCGGCGTAGGCGAACAGAAAATCCCCGGTCAGCACCGTCGCTGCCGGCGTCCAGGCGGCGTTCAGCGTCGCCGCGCCGCGCCGCATGAGCGACCCGTCGATCAGATCGTCGTGGACGAGGGTCGCGGTGTGCAGCATCTCCACCGCACCGGCCAAATGCACCGCGTTCGAGCCGGGTGGCGTGTCGCCCAGCATACCCGCCACGAGTAGTGCGATTGTCGGTCGAATGCGTTTGCCGCCGCTGTTCAGGATGACCTCAACGGCCTGGCGCAGGCCATCTGGCTCAACCTGCGGAAGGTCGTGGATCACAGACTCCACCCGCTTCAGCGAAGGGCCGACCAGATCCGACGCCGTCGGCTTGTCCAAATATGCGGGCGGTGTCTCGTAGGTGGAATCCATGGGTGCGATTGCGCTGGTCATTGTACCTGTCCCTTGTTGCGGCCGGATGTTCTCATCTTACCTAATCGAGCCAGTCAGGGCTGAGCAAGAGTTGAGTGAATGTTGAAGAAACCGACGGCGTTTGCGGTCGTCGCGCTTGCGATTTCAGCTGGGTCGATGCCGCGGAGCACGGCCAGGCGGGCGCTGACTTCGGCGACGTGGCGAGGCTCATTTCGGCGGCCCCGATACGGCTCGGGGGTGAGATAGGGCGAGTCTGTTTCCAGGACGATCGACCCGAGGGGCACACTGCACGCGATGGCGCGCAGTTCATCGGATCGCTTGTAGGTCAGGGGTCCCCCGATGCCGATCATGTAGCCGCGCGCCACTGCGACGCGCGCCTGGTCTGAGTCACCTGAAAACGCATGCAACAGGACCGGCACCCGGTTTTGGCCGCCGTTTGTATCGGCCAGCACGTTCAGCACGTCCGCCATCGCGTCGCGGCAGTGAATGATGATCGGCTTTCCCAGCACCTGGGCCAGCGCGATCTGACGCTCGAACGCCACGCGGGCGACGTCCGGCGGGACGCTGTTCCAGTGATAGTCCAGTCCAATCTCACCGATTGCGACCACTCGCGGGCGGCCGGCCAACTCCAGCAGTGCTGCGAGCGCCCCGCCATCCAGGTCGGCGGCCGCGTTCGGATGGATTCCAACCGCCGCCCACGTGTCATCCCGGTCTGCGGCAAGCGCCGCGGCCCTTGCGCTGCTGCTCATGTCATACGCCGGATTCAGGAATAGTCTGACGTTCGACGCCCTGGCGCGGGCAATCACCTCATCCCGATCGGCGTCGTAGACGTTCAGATCGAGATGGCAGTGCGTGTCAAAGAGATCCAATCACATTCTCGGTTCGTGAACGCTATCGCCAGGCAATGGCGTTCACGACAATGGCTTTGTGGAGGTCCCTACAAACCAGCGACCCGCACGCCGTCCTCCAGGATCGGGCGTACCAGTTCCTTGCGCAGCGTCTCGGTGTATATCCGAACAAGCGGTTCTGTGCCGCTCATTCGGACCAGCAGCCAGCCACCGTCCTCGAGCAGGAACTTGAACCCATCGGTGCTGCTCTTGCCCACCACCTTTAAACCACCGATGGTTACCGGCGCGGCGGCCACGAGCCTGGCCCGGACCGCCTCGCGTTGTTCGGGGGTGCATACGGTATCGATTCGATCGTAGTAGTGGGCGCCGACCTTGCTATACAGGTACTCCAAAAGCTGGGATGGCGTTTTGCCCGTCTTGACCATGAAATCGAGCAGATACAGATTGGCCAGGATGCCATCCCGTTCGGGGACGTTGCCGCGGAAGGCGAAGCCGCCGCTTTCCTCGCCTCCGATCAGCGCGTTGGTCTCGGTCATCTTTGGGGCCACGTATTTGAAGCCCACGCCGGTCTCATGCACGGGCACGTCGTAGATCTTTCCGAGCTTGTCCAGCATCGAGGTCGTGCTGAGGGTTTTGACAATCGGGCCGCGCTGCCCCCGGATCTCCAGCAGGTATAGCGCCAGCAGGCCGAAAACGGAGAGTTGGTTGATGAACTGGCCGTGTTCGTCACCCAGTCCGCAACGGTCAGCGTCGCCGTCGGTGATGCAGCATACGTCTGCCTTCAGATCAATCGTTGTGCGAAGCCCGACGTCGATATTTGGCGGGATGGGTTCTGGCCGCTTCATCTCGGGGAAAGACGGATTGCGGGTGTTGTGGATCTCGTGGATGCGGGTCTTGCCCCCGCCGATGATGCGGGGAAGCCAGCCCGCGCCATTGCCCCACATTGCGTCCATCACGATATTCAGACCGGCATCCCGGATTGGGCCTGCGTCAATCAGTGTGGCCAGATTTGCCAGGTAGTCAGTCGAGGCATCGAATTTCTGAATCAGCCCCTGAGAGACGGCCGCCGAATAGCTCAGCGACTTGGCCCCGCCAGCGGCGGGAATGCCTGCCTCGATCGCGGCGAGACCGGCCGGACTGATCGCGCCGCCAGTTGCATCGCGGACCTTGAAGCCATTGTCCTGGGGCGGGTTATGGCTGGCGGTGATGTTGATGGCCCCCAGCGCCCGGCGGGCCGGCACGGCAAAGGCAATCACCGGGGTGGGTGTCGCCCCGTCCGTCAGCCACACCTTGATCCCGTTGCCGGCCAATACCTCGGCGGCGGTCGCCGCAAAATCTTCGGATTGAAATCGCTTGTCATGCCCGATCACGGCGCTCGGCGCGTCGCCGGGCCGGGAGGTGGTCAGGATATAACTTGCGAAGCCTTGCGCCGCGCGCCGCACATTCGCAAAAGTGTAGTCGTCGGCGATGCGTCCGCGCCATCCGTCGGTCCCAAACTTAATGTCGCTCATGGAGGGTATTCCTTGAAGAACGGCGCATGTCGCGCCGGCTAGACTCCTGATTATCCCCTTGCCTTCAGCAAGCCCATGAGCGTCTCCGCCACTGCGTCGGGGTCGTGACGGATCGAATCCTGCTTTTGCCATAGGTCGCGTTTCATGTCAGAGATCTCAGCCAGATCCTTAACCACTGGTTTCACACCCAGCGCCGCAATTCGGGCGCTTTCGGCGTCCGTTGGCAAAAGCACATGCACGCCATCGGCCGCATACAGCCGGACCGCATGCGACGACGGGGCGCGCGAGTTCATCAGCGCATAGTCCAGGACGCCCTCGCCGAGATAGCGTGTGATCTGGAATACATGATCGTAGAGGGTGAACCCGTCGGTCTGGCCAGGCTGGGTGGTGTTGTTGCAGATATAGGCGATCGTGGCCCTGGATTCGCGAATGGCCGCGGCGATGTCTTCGAACGCCAGGCATGCGATCACGGTCGTGAACAGGCTGCCGGGGCCGATGGTGATGAGGTCCGCGTCGCGGATGGCGGAAATGCAGGGCTCATAGGCTCGGGCGGCCGGATCCTGGATATACACCCGCCGGATGTCGGGCTTGCCGAGGGCGCGCACATTAAACTCCTGCTCGATGATCTGGCCGTCAACCAGTTCGGCGCAAATGTGGGTGCTGCTGACCGTGACGGGCAGGATATTGGCTTTGACCCCGGCCATGTTTTGCATCAGCTCGACGGCCTGCCCAAAGTGGCCGGTCATTTGGGTGATGGCGGCGAGCATCAGGTTTCCAAACGCCACCCCATCCAGGGTCATGTTATTGGGGACCCGAAGTCGATGCTGCATGAGCTGAGCCATGAAGGCTTCATTCGTGGCAAGGGTGGCGATGGCGTTCCGGATGTCGCCGGGCGCGGGGATATTGGCTAACGCCCGGACCTTGCCTGTGCTTCGGCCGGTGTCGGTTACGGCGACGATCCCGGTGAGCGCGTCGAGGTGATTGCTCAGCCCCAGGAGCACCTGCACGGCGCCGCAGCCGCCGCCAATGGATACGGCCTTGATGTGTCGATTGGTCATGAAGTTATCCTGTGGGTGTATCCTTGGCGGCTCAATCATGATTCGCAAAATCGCATTTGTCGCCTTGATCGTACTCGCTGCGATTTCGGGCGTTCTGGTCGCCAAGTTTATCGTTGATCCCCCCCAGTACACTCCAGTCTCCCAAAG
>JBDSIP010000313.1:0-2662 GCA_039917915.1 Thermoflexales bacterium | reverse complement strand
GTCACCTGACAGGTCGCCGCCGTCACCGCGTCACCTGACAGGTCGGCCCGTTTTGCCGCCAAAAGCTACATTTCTCTCGCCTATGCCGCCATTCCTCCGGTTGCGTCAGGCGACCGCAGGTCAGGCGTTTGGCAGCGTCAGGTAACTCGGCCTAACATCGGCGGGTGATGAGCATCTCACAAGCGACTTCCGCAAGCGTTCTCCAGCATCCCCAGAGTCGCCTGGCCGCCCAACTCCTTGCCGGCGCGTTGGCCCTTGGCGCGCTCGGCTCATGGCTGCTACAGGCTAATGGCTGGGGCATCGGATTCACCCTCTTTATGGGCTTAAGCTGCGCGGCAGTTGTCGTCGTCTGGCGCGTCAACCGGGTCGAAATGACCGGCGGCGGGCGCTGGCTTCTGGTTCCGCTTGGCATTTTTGCCATTGCCTACGTGCTGCGCGACTCGGACGCCCTGCGCGCCCTGAACTTGCTCGCGGCTGCCATCCTTCTGGCTCTGTTCGTGTATCGCGCCCGGTCCGGCCAGATTCGCGTGGCGGGCATCAGCGACTACGTGGCGGCCGGGCTGGCCGCCTCGCTTGGGGCCGGCTACGGTGCGCTCGTCCCCCTTGCAACGGGTGTTTCGTGGTCCGGTGCGCGTCTAAATCGCACGCCCATGCTCGTGCTGCGGGCGGCCATGGGTGTGCTGATCGCCCTGCCGATGCTGCTCATCTTTGGCGCGCTCTTCGCCTCGGCCGACCCGGACTTTGGGGCGCTGCTTTCCAGGCTGTTCAAGTGGGACCTGTCTGGCTTCCTGAGGGACGCGGTCTGGTTCGCCATCATTGGCTGGATGGCGTTTGGCCTGCTCAAACAACTCTTTGGCCGGCCGTGGCCGGGAAGCAGCCAGGAGGACCGGTCCAACCTCAACCTCAAGCCCATCTTGCAGGTGGGCGCCATCGAGGCCATCGTCGCGCTTGGCCTGTTTAACCTGATGTTCGCCGTCTTTGTCGCCTTTCAATTGCGTTATCTCTTCAGCCTTGCGCCGATCGGGCAAACGCCCGGGATGGACGCGTATGCCGACTATGCCCGGCGCGGCTTCTTTGAGCTTGTGGCCGTTGCAGCCCTGACCCTGCCCACGCTGCTGGCCGCCGATTGGCTCACCCGGCCCGAGCAGGCGCGCTGGCTGCGCGCGCTGAGCCTCTTGCTCATCGGGCTGCTTTTCGTCATCATGGCTTCGGCCTTGCAGCGGATGAACCTCTATACTCAGGTGTATGGCTTGACCGAGCTGCGGATCTACACCACGGCCTTCATGCTCTGGCTGGGCGCCGTGTTTTTGTGGTACGCCGTCACCGTCGTGCGCGGCCGCCGGCCGCGATTTGCCTTTGGCGCGCTCGTCGCCGGGCTGGCCGCCATCGTCATCCTGAACTTCCTGAACCCGGATGCCGCGATCGTTCGGGTGAACGCCTCGCGCTCGCTGCTGGCCGCGCCCGTGCCCGTTCCAAGGGCCACCCCGGCCCCCAGGGCTGAAACGCCTGAAACGCGCAATGGGGAGGCCCGCAATCCGGAGCGCCCCTTTGACGCTTCGTATGCGGTGCGTCTGAGCGCCGACGCCGTGCCCGCCCTGATCGACGCCATGATTGCGCTCCCGGCAAAGGACGCCTGCTACATCCGTGGCGCGCTTGTCGCGTCCGCCCGCAATTGGGAAACCCGCGACTGGCGCGCCTTCCACCTCAGCCGCTTCCAGGCGGTCAATCGAATCGATGACATGCCTGCGCTCGGGTGCCCACCCAAATAGGTCCTGTGGCTCGTACAATTGCGGGCATGTCTTCATTGACCCTGCCGAAGCGCCCCCGCCGCGGGTTGCGGGCACTGCTCGTCGTGGTGGCCGGATTGGGCGCGGTCTACGCCGCGTTTGCCCTCACCGCCAGGCCAGCCGCGCCACACCCCTGGTTTGCCCGCCGCCCGGGCGACCGGCGCATCCTGGTCGTCGCCCACCAGGGCGGCGAGGGGGTATGGCCGAGCAACACGATGCTGAGCTTCGAACGTTCGGCGGCGCTGGGGGCCGAGGTCCTCGATACCGACATGCATCTCACCAAAGACGGCGCGCTGGTGCTGATGCACGATCAAACGGTCGATCGCACGACCAATGGGACCGGCGCCATTCGCGATCTCAGCCTGGCCGACCTTCAGCGCCTCGACGCGGGCTATCGCTTCAGCCTGGACGAGGGCAAGACGTTCCCCTTTCGCGGCCTGGGTCTCACCGCGCCGACGCTCGAGTCGCTGTTCCAGCGCTGGCCCGACAAGCGCTTCGGGATCGAGATCAAACAAACCCCGGTCGAGATTGCCGGCCCCTTCTGCGCCCTCATCCGCAAATACGGGATGCAGGACAAGGTTCTGGTGAGCAGCTTTCGCCAAGAGAACATGAATGCCTTCCGGGCCGCCTGCCCGGAGGTTGCGACCAGCGCCACCCAGGATGAAGTCACCCTCTTCTTTGCTTTGAACACGGTCGGACTGACCTATGCCTACACCCCGAACTACCAATCGCTGCAGGTGCCCGAGACCTTCAGCGGGCTGACGGTGCTGACGCCGCAATTCGTGGCCGGGGCCCGAAACCGCGGCCTGGCGGTGCAACCCTGGACGATCAACGAGCCCGGGCAGATGGCTCGCATTGTCGCCCTCGGCGTCGAT
>JBDSIP010000312.1:0-2546 GCA_039917915.1 Thermoflexales bacterium | reverse complement strand
GCCGATCACGACCGTCTACATCGGGGGATCGGTCGAAGTCCAGATCAGCGGGACGCTGCGCCTGACGACCACGTATTACTTCTTTGGTGGGGCGCGGATCGCGATGCGGGTAGGCGAAACCGTAACGTATCTACACGGCGACCGGCTGGGATCGGCCTCGCTGGCCACGGATGCAGCCGGCAACGTGCTCTCGCAGGAACGGTATTACGTGTGGGGCTCGGCCAGCATGATGTCTGGGACGATGCCGACCGACTTCCAATGGCAGAACCAGCGCCGGCTGGATGAGACTCAAACGGGCAAGCTCTACGACTTCAACGCCCGCTTCTTCACGCCAGTTGCGGCGCGCTTCATCAGCCCGGACAGCATCGTGCCGAACCCGGCCAACCCGCAAAGCCTGAACCGCTACACCGCGGTGGCGAACAATCCGCTCAGGTTCACGGATCCGACGGGGCATGCGCAGATCAGTGAAGCATACGAAAGCCGTGGGGGAGCTTGCCTTGGCGGCAATACCTACACAGGCGGCGGCGGATCGAGCGGTGATGGCTCGAGCGGGGGTGGATCGAGTGGCGGAAGCAATGGCTCGAGCGGTGGCATCCTCCCGAAGCCTGCAAAGCCAAAGCCAGCAGGTTCAGGATACAACGTTACCGGATGGCTCGTGAATTCCATGAACCTCAAGCAGAACCTGCCGATCGCCCAAACTACAATGGCCCTCAACAAGGCCCAGTGTAATATCCTGATGGGCTGCTTCACGAAAGCGCTGGCATTGGTCCCGTTCTACATGTTGGT
The DNA here is from genome assembly GCA_039917915.1 of Thermoflexales bacterium. Taxonomy (GTDB): domain Bacteria; phylum Chloroflexota; class Anaerolineae; order J036; family Brachytrichaceae; genus Brachythrix. The sequence continues at coordinate 1,760 of JBDSIP010000312.1, read as the reverse complement.
GCGCAACGGCGCACCTTGGGATATTAAGATTGAAATGGAGCTTCAGCTTGGGCCGTCGGTTGTTATCGGCGCAAAGTGGTTTGAGTACTCGACTCCGGGCAATATCGCCTACGGATTTCTCGGTGCTGCGCTTGGGGCCAGTAAGGTGGAGATCTATGGAGGAGCTGGTGTCGCGCAGGCCCGAGACTTCGCAACTGGTTGTAGCGGGAAGTCACCTTGCGAGGTCCGCCCGCTATACTCGCCACCGACGTCGCGGAGTGGTTCACCACGAGGACCTTATTCCCCCGCTATCTTTCCTCTTGGCGACACCGTCGACGACGCTTTGGCGGTCCGCCTGGGATATGATCTCTATGGGGCGACCGGAGGCAAGGCAACCGCTTCGGCGCTAACGGTGGCGATTGTCGGACGAGCGCATGTGATGGACCGGGTTAGCGGATACGGGCCAGCGGAGGACGCGATCGACATCTCGAGTTCGCCACTTGATCGCTTTCAACCTCGGTAAGGACTCTGATGAATCCTCGTACAAAAAGCACCTTGTTGCTCAGCCTGTCGCTACTTGTTGCCTGCGCTTCCGGGCCCCGGGCCCCAGAACGCGATTGCGTAACGAGAGAATTGGTGATCGGAGTGGATGCCTTTCCCCCGGGAGGGAACTCGACTGATGTCGACAGGTCGGGTGCGCCGATCGTCGACAATGCAGGACGTTCAGTGTACTACGTGGAAGGTCCTACAACCCATACCGTCGCGCGCTTCCCGACAATAGGCGGAGCAAGGCAATATTTCGAGGAAGATCGGGATCGGAATCTGGCACGCGGACGGTCGGAAAAGCTCGCACCGAAGGAAGCCACTTTTCGTGGCATGGTCGCAGATCAGCAGTTTCTGCTATGCGATGAAAATCTGTGCATCTATCGAGCCCGCTATCAGGAATACGCCATCATGGTCGCGGCTAATATGGGTCCGAATATGACGGGCGAGGCGCTGAACAAGGTGATTATGGCGGTAGATCGCAAAATGACTGAGTGCCTGGCGAGACCATTGCGGAAGTAGACATGCGCGCGAGATCTGCGTAACCTCTGTCAGAATCACGGAAGACACGGACGCTGCAGATGACACTGAGGCGCTCGAGTAGGTGGTCGCGCCCAGTTCCGTGGCATCTGCAGCGTCCGTGTCCTCCGTGATCCGCGCCTGCGATAATGCGCCGCGATGCTTGACGCGATCGGAATCCGCAAACGATATGGACTCCGGCCGGTCCTGCGCGGATTGAATCTTCTCGTCGGACGCGGCGAGATCGTCGCCATCCTCGGGGCCAACGGGTCGGGCAAGAGCACCTTGCTGAGGGTGCTGTCTACGCTGCTGCGGCCCGAGGCCGGGACGCTGGCCATTGATGGAATCGACGCGCTTGCCCATGGCGGGGAGGCCCGCGCCCGCATCGGGGTCGTCCTGCACCACACCATGGTGTATCCCGACTTGACGGGCCGCGAAAATCTGCGCTTTCATGTCGAGCTGCGCGGGCTGAACGATGTCGAGGCTCGCATCAAGGCCGCGCTCGAACAGGTCGACCTCACCCGGCGGGCCGACGACCTGGCCCGCGCCTACTCGCGGGGAATGGCTCAGCGCCTCAGCCTGGCCCGGGCCTTGCTGCACGAGCCCGTCCTGCTCATCCTCGACGAGCCGTTCACCGGTCTCGACCAGGCCTCGGCCACCCGCCTGTCGGCCCTGCTGGCGGCGTGGGCGCGGGCAGGCAAGTCGGCGGTCATGACCAC
>JBDSIP010000311.1:0-8418 GCA_039917915.1 Thermoflexales bacterium | reverse complement strand
GGCTGTGGCGGAAACGATCAAGCGTGTTCTGGGACATGGTTCAGGCTCGTCGCGTGGCGCGCCCCGCGGCGCGACGCAATGGGACCGGCGCGGGCGGCGCGCGCAGGCCATCAAACAGAATGGCGCTCAGGATGGCGGCGATCTCCGGCACGCTCAGCCGCCCGTCGGGCTTGAGCCAGTAGATCGCCCAGTTCACCATCCCAAACATGGCCAGCATGACGATGGTCGGGTCGAGGTCATTCCGAAGCGTCCCCTGGCTCTGACCCGACCGGATGGCGTCGAGCAACAGCGCGCCAAAACGGGCCCGCTTGGCATTGATCTTCTGCCAGTGCTCACCGGCCAGGTGCTGGCGCTCGTTGAAGAAGATGGCGATTTCGTTGGTGTAGTCGCGGATGATCTCGAGAAAGTCGGCGACGATGCCCTGCAGGCGCTCACGCTCGTCGGCGGCCGGCGCGGCAGACCGGGCCTCGGTCTTCTCAATCAGCAGGTCGGTGAAGCGATCGAGGATCTCGAAGAGGATCTCCTCTTTGCTGTGGATGTGATAGTACAGGCTGCCCTTGAGCACGCCGACCCGGCCGGCAATGTCGGCCATCGACGTATTGTGATAGCCCTGCTCGCGGAACAGCGCGGCAGCGGCCTCGATGATGTCTGCTCGACTTGCCATAATCACCAACCAAACGGTTGGTAGATTATGCAAGCTCGGCCAGTCGGTGTCAAGGGTGGTTCTTTCGGAAGCGACATCCCCGCCCCGGCGTACGCCTGGAGCGGGGCGCGATAATGCGACCCCATGGAAGACCTCCCCAGCGGCGCCGACGTGTGGATCGCCGACAGGCTGCTGGCCCGCGGCCGGCGCGTGGCCAGCCGCGCTGTCTGTGTCCACCATCGCGCCTGGTCGACGGTGTGGCGCATTCCGACGACGGATGGCGCGGCCTATTTCAAGCTGTGCAGCCCGGCCCTGGCCCATGAGCCGGCCCTGACCGAAGCGCTGTCGGGCTGGCGTCCCGATTGCATCGTTGACTGCCTGGGCGCTGATCCGGCCCGGGGGTGGTTGCTGCTCGACGACGCCGGCGCCATGCTTCGCACCCAGATCGTTGCGCCAACGGACCTCGCAGTGTGGGAGCCCATCCTGGGCACACTGGCCGACCTGCAGATCGAGCTCGCCCCGCGCGCGGCCGAGATCGACGCGCTCGGAGCGCTAGACCGGCGCCCGGCCCGCCTGGCCGCCCAGGTCGCAGTTCTGCTCGACAACGACGAAGCGCTCATGCTCGATCAACCCGATGGCCTGACCGGCGAGGATCGCGCCCGCTTGCGCCAGCTCCTGCCCCATATCGGCGCGCTGGCGGCCGAGCTGGCGGGGACGGGCATCCCCGAGTCGTTGCACAACGAGGATTTCCATGATGCAAACGTCTACGTCCGCGACGGTCAGGTCCGGCTGTCCGATTGGGGCGAGGCGGGCGCGTCGCATCCGTTCAGCACCCTGCTGGTGTGTTTGCGCAGCGCGGCCTGGCGCCTGAAGCTGCCCAATGACGGGCCCGAAATAGCCCGCCTGCGGGACGTGTATCTGGAGCGTTGGACATTCCGCGCGCCGCGCACGGCCCTGCTGGAGGCCTGCACCCTCGCCGGCCGGATGGGGATGCTCTGCCGGGCCCTGACCTGGCGGCAAGTGCTGGCGCCGTTTGGCCTCAGCGCGTCAGCGGATGATCGCTCGTCCGTTCCCGGCTGGCTGCAGGAATTTCTGAATCGATCGTCCCCGCCGAAGCCGGGGACGATCGATTCAGATAGCCCGAGCCGTGTTTGAGCGGCGGGCCGATCAGTAGGTCAGGGTCGACTCGACGTAGACCCAGCCCGTCACGCCGCCGAATCGAACATTGAACCATGCGCCGTCGGCGCTGGCCGCCATCACCTCGACCTCGTCACCCCGCATCAAAACCTGAAGTGCCGCCGAGGAGGTTGTCGGCAGAGCCCGGATGGTTAAGCGCTGCACGGCAACCACCGCGACCGGGAAATCAGAAATGATTCGGACGCGCCGCGCAGCGGGCGTGAGCGAAAGTCGGTTACTGACCGACACCCAGCCCGAGACGCCGCCCGCGCTCATCAACAGCCACTGGCGATCCGGACTGGCGCCCTGCACCTGGGCCCGCACGCCGCGCCGAAACTCCGCGAAAGCAGTCGAGGTGGCGCTTGGCGCGCGCCGCACGTCGACGTAATCGGCGACCACAACGGCCTGGGCGGATGGATCAGCCCGTCCAGCCTTGGCCGCGGCCGGGGTCAGAGAAACACCGGCTGACGATCGAATCCAGCCCTCCACGCGATCGGCCCTGATCAGAATCCACTGGCCATCCCTGCTTACGGCGAGCACCTGGGCATTGACGCCCCGGCGAAGCTCGGCAAAAACAAAAGAAGAATCTTTCGGCTCACGCCGCACATCGACGCTAGGTGCAGTCACCAAAGCGCGAGCCGACGGATCATTGACCGTGAATGAGCCGATCAGCAGGCCTGGCGGCAGCGCACTCGTGGCCGGCGAAGGCAGCCCAGCGCTTGCGGGAATGACCACTGTCACATCGAGGAATGCGCCGGTGCCCGGCAAATAGAAGCCAGTGCTGGTGGCCAGCACATCGTTCTTGGCCTCGTTCTTGACCGCCCAGCGGAACGGGCCCTTGCCCCAGTCGCGCCGCCATACACTCCACAACACGGTGGCGGTGTTCCGGAGCGGTTGGACCCATCCGCTCACATCTTCCCACTGATCGCTCGTATTCCGGAACTGGACGACCGTCGTGATTCCGTCAGCGATGAATCGGCCGATGATGCTGGGGTCGGCCCACGAAACCGTCAGGCGAATCCGCCCGGGGTCGGGCTCGGGATCGTCGGCGACGTAGCGGCTGCCTTCCCGCGCCTGGATCGCGCTTGGGGCCCCCAGGCAAAGCGCGGCCGCCATCGCGGCCATCAGTCCATGAACGATCGAACGTCGGTGTATGAGCGCCATGATTTTCCTCTCTCTGTCGAATCTGTCGACTCGCTCCGGGCCGGAGGCTAGAAACGTCACTTCGCGACAGCCGCCATTGTCCTATGCGTATTGCAAACCGTCAACCTACGACCTGAATCGTCTCAGAAACATAACGGCTGGCATCCGCGGGGTCCCCCAGGGACCGCCCGGCGTAGTCGGCGAATTCGGACACCGGGCGCAATCCCGCGGCGGACAATTCCGCCCGGCATTCGGCTAATGTTCCCGTGGATACTCGATAAGTCTCTCCGGCGCGCTCCACGACATGCCCGCCGATTTCAACCTCGAACGCCCAGCTAACCGCCCACAGGCGATCGCCCGTGCGCAAAGACTCGGAGAAGCGCCGATAGACCGCCTCACCGATGCGGCGCTCAGCCGTCAGGGCCCGCGCGCGCTCGGCGCGTCCCTCCTCCAGCGCAAAGTCCGCGATCAGCCGGCCGCCCGGCGCCAGGTGGCGGGCCAGGTTGGCGAGCGCCGCCACCCGTTCGGTCGGGCCATCCAGGAGGTACAGGGCGTGGCTGAACACAATCAAAGAAAAGGTTCGACCCAGCTCGCACGTCTGCGCATCGGCAGGCACGATCGTCAGGCGCTCGTCGAGCGAGGTGTCATCGCCCAACCGGGCGAGCATCACCCCTCGCATCCCCCGCGAGGGCTCGACCGCCCACACCCGCAGCCCGCGCTCAGCCAACGCCATGGCGGTCCGCCCTGTGCCAGCGCCCACATCCATAACCGCGTCGATGCCCTCGGCCCGCGCCAGGACAAACTCGCGGTGCCACAGCGCGCCTGGATCATCGGCATCGAAGAGATCATAGAACGGCGCGGTCTTGTCGTAGATCATGCGGCGCAGATCGTTTGCTGAACGACGTCGCGCAGCACGTTCATCCCCCAGGCAATCCCCTTCAGCGATATCCTTTCGTCATGGCCGTGCATCAGATCGCTAAAGGCTTCATCGGGTTCAAAACTCATCGGCGAAAATCCGTAGCAGATTGCGCCCAGCGCGGCGACATGCCGGGCATCGGTTGCGCCCGTGAGCATGTAGGGAATAGGAATGCCCTGCGGGTCGTGCTGGCGCAAGACCTCATGAATGGACGCCATGAGCGGTGTGTCGGTCGGAAACTCAATCCCGGGCGAGTCGCTGTCGCGCTGGAACTCCAGGCCCGCCGCGTCATCGCCAAGCGCCCGGCGCATCTCCCCGATCACATCCGCGGCGGTGTCTCCCGGCAGGGTGCGGCAATCGAGGGTCGCCTCAGCAAATGAGGGCACTACGTTGGTCATGTAGCCTGCCCGCAGGCCGGTCGGCGTGACCGTGTTGTGGGTGACCGCATGCAGCTCGGCCGCCAGGGCGCTGCCCTGCAGAATGCGATCCGCCAGCTCGGGGAAGATCGGCTCGCCGGACAGGGCCGCCCGGAGCGCGACGGCGGACGGCCCGCCCAGCGCATCGGCCAAACCGGCGATGTGCGCCCGGGCCGTCGCGGTGAGGCGCATCGGCAGGCGGGCGGCGCCCAGACGTTCGACCGCGCGGGCCAAAGCGACGACGGCGTTATCGCCGCGGGGAACACTGGCATGCCCGGGCGTCCCGCGCGCGCGGAGCGTCATCCAGGCCGTGCCCTTCTCAGCCGTTTGTATCGGATAGAAGGTCTTGCCGGACACCCGCATCGGGAAACCGCCGAATTCGGTCAGCGCATATTCCGCGCGCAGCAACTCGGGGTGACGGGCGGCCAGAAGGCCGATCCCCTGGTTGTCATTGGTCTCCTCATCGGCCGTGGCGGCCAGAATCAGGTCGCGTTTCAGGGTGATCGCCCCGGCCGCGGCCTGGCGGGCGAGGTCGAGGAAGACGGCCAGTTGCATGGCCCCGATACCCTTCATGTCCAACGCGCCGCGCCCATACACATACCCGTCCCGGATTTCGCCGCCAAAAGGATCCATCGTCCAATGCGCGCGCTCGACCGGCACAACGTCAAGATGCGAGAAGAGCAGAAGCGGGGCAGCCGTCCCATCCCCCTGCAGTCGGGCGACGACGTTGCCGCGCCCGGGCGCGGTTTCGATGACCGTGGGCGCGATACCGTCAGCGGACAGCACCCCGGCGATGTAGTCGGCGGCCGGGCGCTCGTTGCCGGGCGGATTGGAGGTGTCAAAGCGCAGCAGGGCCTGCAGCAATCGAACAGCCTCGGCGGCGAGGGGCTCAAGAATCGGAATCACGAAGGCTATCTTACCGTCGCAGCGTTCGCTTTCACATTTACGTTCACGTCCACCTTCCCGTCCACCTTCCCGTCGACGCTTACGTTTACGTTCCCGTCGACGTTTACGTTTACGTCGACGTTTACGTTTACGTCGACGTTTACGTTTACGTTCACGTTTACGTTCACGTTCACGTTTACGTTTACGTTTACGTTTACGTCGACGTTTACGTTTACGTTTACGTTTACGTTCACGTCGACGTTCCCTTTTACGTTTGCGTTCACGTCGACGTTTACGTTGACGTTCCCGTCGACGTTTACGTTTACGTTGACGTTTACGTTTACGTTTACGTTTACGTCGACGTTCCCGTCGACGTTTACGTTGACGTTCCCGTCGACGTTTACGTTTACGTTTACGTTTACGTCGACGTTTACGTTCCCGTCGACGTTTACGTTTACGTTTACGTCGACGTTTACGTTCCCGTCGACGTTTACGTTGACGTTCCCGTTTACGTTTACGTTGACGTTCCCGTTTACGTTTACGTTTACGTTCACGTCGACGTTTACGTTCACGTCGACGTTTACGTTCACGTCGACGTTTACGTTCCCGTCGACGTTTACGTTGACGTCCCCGTCGACGTTTGCGTTCACGTTCACGTTTACGTTTACGTTTACGTCGACGTTTACGGAAACGGAAACGGAAACGTGAACGTAAGCGGGTTCGTCCTCCGCAAAGCCATCGGCGGGTGCGGAGACCGATCCACGCGTATAATCCTTTCGTTCTCCGCCAGAGGGGCCAAGTGCAGTTGTGATTCGCATGATCCGCTTCCGAGCCGCCCTCGCGGCGTGCGCGCTTGCGCTGTGCGCCTGCGCGCCCGTGACGCCCGTTGCGCCCACCCCCGCGCTTGCGCCCATCCGCATCGTCCCGCAGGGCACGATCCTGTTTTCAGCAGCGGGCGCTGACGGCGTTTTCAGCCTGTACGCGATGAATGCCGACGGCTCGGGGCGCAAGGTGCTGTTCAGCGCGGGCAAGGATGACGTCATCGGCGGGCGCTGGTCGCCGGACGGCAAACAGATCGTCGCCGCAATCGAGCGGGACGGGGCCAGTCAGCTCTATGTGATGGGCGCCGACGGATCGAACGCGCGCCGCATCACCCAGGGCAAGTCGGCCGGGCAGCCGGCCTGGTCCCCCGACGGCCAGGCCATCGTCTTCGTCCGCGCCGAGGCCGGCCAGAAAGACCTCTACTACGTGCGGGCCGATGGCACGGCGCTCCGCCGCCTGACCACCCGCAAGGGCGAGCACGAACAGCCCGCCTGGGCACCCGACGGCACCCGCATCGCGTTTGTGTCCAACGAAGACAGTCAGTTCGGCAACTACCAACTGTATGTCCTCGAACTCGATCCGGCCGGCACGGTGACCCAGAAATCGCTCTTGCGCAACGAGCGGGTGAACTTCCAGTTTCCGGCCTGGTCGCGCGATGGCACGCGGCTGGCCTTCGCCTCCGACGCGACGGGGGTCTTTGATCTGTATGTCCTGACCGTTGCCACGGCCAAATCCGTTGCGCTGACCAAAGGGGCGGACCCGGCCGCCCAGCCGGTCTGGTCGCCCGACGACACTTTGCTCGCATACACTGTCAACCTGGCGCGAGGTTACACCCTGCATCTCATCACCGCCGAGGGCATTGGGGCCGTCCCGATCGACCTCAAGTACGACACGAACGAGTTCTTCCCCGATTGGAAACGCTAATGGCCAAGATCACCCCCCGCTCCGAAGACTTCTCACAGTGGTATCTCGACGTGCTGCGCGAAGCTGACATGTTCGACTACGCGCCCGTGCGCGGCTGCATCGTGGTCAAGCCCTACGGCTGGACGCTTTACGAGAACATGCGCGATCTGCTCGACAAGCGCTTCAAGGACACCGGGCACAGCAACGCCGCCTTCCCCCTGCTCATCCCGATGAGCTTCCTCAAGCGCGAGGCCTCGCATGTAGAGGGCTTCTCGCCCGAGCTGGCGGTGGTCACCCACGGCGGCGGCGAGGAACTCGAGGAGCCGCTCGTCATCCGGCCGACCAGCGAAACCATCATTGGGCACTCGTATGCCCAATGGGTGAAAAGCTACCGCGACCTGCCGATCCTGATCAACCTGTGGAACAGTGTGGTGCGCTGGGAGAAGCGGACCAAGCCCTTCCTGCGCACGATGGAGTTCTACTGGCAGGAGGGCCACACCGCCCACGCCACGCACGAGGAATCGTCGTTTGAAGTCAACCAGATGCTCGAGGTCTATCACGCCCACGGGATCGAGGATTGCGCGATGCCCAGCGTGAAAGGCCGCAAAAGCCGCAACGAACGCTTTGCCGGGGCCATTAACACACTCTCGATCGAGGCCATGATGGGCGACAAGCGCGCCCTGCAGGCAGGCACCAGCCACGACCTGGGGCAGAACTTTGCCCGGGCCTTCGACATCAAATTCCTGGATCGGGACAACACCGAGAAGCATTGCTGGACGACGTCGTGGGGGCTGAGCTGGCGCTTCATGGGCGGGATGATCATGATGCACGGCGACGATCAAGGCCTGCGCCTGCCGCCCAGGATCGCGCCCATCCAGGCCGTCATCGTCCCAATTTACAAAAACGACGACGAGAAAGCCAAAGTAATGGAAGCGGCGGACCGCATCCGGTTGGCGCTCAAGGCGGCCGGGATCAAGGTCAAGCTCGACGACCGGGACGAGACGCCCGGCTTCAAGTTCAACGACTGGGAAATGCGGGGCGTGCCGGTCCGGGTCGAAGTTGGCCCGCGGGACGTCGCCAACAACAGCGTCGCCCTGGCCCGGCGCGACATCCCGGGCAAGGCCGGCAAGATCTTCACCCCGCAAGATGGGTTGGCCGACAAGATCAAGGCGCTCTTCGAGGATATCCACGCCACGTTGCTGCGCCAGGCCGAGGCCTTCCAGAAGGCCAACATTCGCGAGGCAAACACCTGGGAAGAGCTCAAAGCCGGGGTGCAGGACGGCTGGGTGCTAGCCCCGCTGCTGGATGACCCGGCCGTCGATGCGAAGCTCAAGGAGGAGCTGCAGGTCACGAATCGCAACTTTCCGTTGGACCAGGCTCCGGGCGAGTGGAAGTGCGTGGTGACCGGTAAGAGCGTCACCGAGCGGGCACTTGTGTCGCGGGCGTATTAGGCTGCTCAGAAACCACGCCGTCAACCCACGTTCCCACACCGTCATCCCACGCTCCCACACCGT
>JBDSIP010000310.1:0-12134 GCA_039917915.1 Thermoflexales bacterium | reverse complement strand
TCCGGCGCGCTGGCGGAATTGGCTTCCTGAGCCATCCGGGAATGGATTCCCGCAGTTATGGGATTGGGCGCATTGCAATTCCGCGCGCTCAGGATTACGCTTGCATCGGAACCGCCAGGAGGTTTGATATGCCAGCGCCCAAGTTCCGAGCCGAATACGACGTGATAGACCGGATTGCGACACTGTTTCAGGCTGAGGCAGATGCCGCGCTCAAAATGCTCAACGCGCTTAAACAGCACACTCAGGCGCTGCGGGGTGGCGACTGGGTCGGCCCCGGCGCGACTGCCTTCTACGCCGAGATGGAAGGCAGTGTGCTCCCCGCCGTTCAACGTCTTGCGGGCGCCATGGCGGAGGGACAACGCGCGACCTTTCGAATTGGGCGCCTTTTTCATACGGCCGAGGATGACGCCGCGCGTGCGCTAAGCGCGCAGGCGGGACCAGCCGGCGGCGCGCTGGGCGGCGCCCCAGCAGCGGCACTCCTGGCGGGGGGCGTTCTGGCCGCCGTCGGTGGCGATCGGGCCGCTTCGGAGCAAAGCCTGGTGGACCGCCTTCGGTCGGTGCTGGATTTCGAAAGCGTCAGCGCGGTCTATCACGCGTGGTTGCGCGGCGAATACCAGATCGGGGATGCCCGCATCGCGGAATACATCAAAGGCAAGGTGGGCCAGCTCGGGAAGGTCGCAGATGCTGAACTCGAGGCCCTCGCCCGAGAAGGTGTGGAAGCGCGCAACGCGTGGCGAGCGGCAATACGCAAGCGCGGCGAAGCCATTATCGAGGCCATGGCCAAGGCCAGGCGCGGCGCGTGGGACATGCCCACCTATGAAATGCTGCTTGAAAAGGCGATCACCAAAGGACGCGCCGTTGATCCAAACCTGGCCGTCATCGAAGGCATCCTGAAGACGAACCGGGGCGTTGACATGGTCGCGCGTGGTTTGAAAGTTCTTGGAATTGCCGGTATCGTGCTGGATGTGGGTATTGGCGGCTACAACGTCTACACCGCACCCGAGGGACAACGCGCCCGGGTTGCCACCCAGGAAACCGGCCGGGTGGGAGGCGCCATTGCCGGGGGTGTCGCCGGCGCCAAGGGTGGCGCCATCGTCGGGGCCGCGATTGGGGTTTGGTTTGGCGGCGCCGGCGCGGCGCCTGGGGCCGCGATCGGGGGCATCCTGGGCGGCATCGGCGGCGCCATCGCGGGCAGCGAAGTGGGGCATACTGTGGGCGGTTGGGTGTCGGACTTGCTCGATTGGTAGGCGAACGCGACAGGAACTGCCATGGAAACTTTTTTCTTGACGTGCTCGAATGACACGGCGACTGTCTGGCGGGTTGCCAAAGACGGTCTGACCCGCTGCTTTTCGGCGCCCATCAGCGGCAAGCCCAACTATTACTGCCGCATCCAGGGCGGGTCTGCCCTAACCCTGTTCGTGCCTGCCGTGACCGCGGGATCGACCGATATCTGGCGGTCTCGTGACGACGGGCTTACATTCGCGAAACTCGCTTACCCTGACGCGCCGGACGCGCGGCTCCGCGGCGCGCAGGCGCTGGAGGATGGCTCGCTATGCATCATCGACAACGTCGAACATCGCGTTTGGCTGCTGGATAATGGCGCGAGCTGGCGGCCGCATTCGCTTCCGGCCAACTTCAAGGTGAATGGCCTGTCGCGCGACAAGGACGGTGGTCTTCATCTGGTGGGTGCCCTGGCTGCCGACGGCAAATTGCAGAATGGCTTCATCGACGGTGATTCAACCGCGGCCTATGCCGTGGCCACTGACGCTAAACTGCGCTTTGTCCGTTTGAATCTGAGCGCGCGCGACGCGGCGGTCTTCACCGAGGGCGGGTATTCGACTCAATTTGACCGAGTTGACGCCGCCGCTTCGCCGCTGTTCATCACCGCAAGCACGGACTCGCCGGATGACATCTCAACCCTGGCGCTGCTTGCTGGCGAACGAGGAATTGCCACGTGCCTTCTGCGAGATCAAACCCCGGTCGGCTTCTGGCGCGACACCTCGGACATCGTAACCATAGTCACGGATGAAGGCATGCTGTTTCGCACCCAGGAGGCAGGGTTCGGCTGGCAGTCCAGATCGCTACAAGACACTCTGGGCGATGCGCTTCAGCTTCAGGCGCCGGAGCGTGGCCGCCTCACGATAAGGACAGCCGTTTTTTCTGGCACGGATCTGCTGTGCGTGGCAACGGTCTGGCAGGCTGATCGGCGCGGCGCGCCGGCTTGGTCCGGCCTGCTCAGGTCCGGCGATGCCGGCGCGACGTTTCATGCGCTGGCCAAGTGGCCGCTGGGCGGCGAAATCGCCATGGGACTTGCGGTTACGATGGATCGTCCAGCCGCAAAGACGTGATTGCGCCCTGACGACCGCATGTCCATCCTCGATTTCCTCCAGCCCAGCCCCGAGCAGCGCCCGGCCGTGGAAGCGCGCGGGCGCGACATCGTCGTCACCGCCGGCGCGGGCGCGGGCAAGACCCGGACCCTGGTGGCGCGCTATCTGTCGCTGCTGGACGAAGGCCTGCCGGTCCGCTCAGTCATCGCCATCACCTTCACCCGCAAGGCGGCCCTCGAGATGCGTAATCGCATCCGCGAGCGCATCGGCGCGTATCTGCGCGAATCCGATCCGTCCTCCGAGGCGCGCGCGCGCTGGGAAGTCATCTACGGCCAGATGGATGGGGCCCGGATTGGGACGATCCACAGCCTGTGCGGCGACATCATCCGTTCGCACCCAGCCGAAGCCGGGGTCGACCCGCGCTTTTCCCTGCTGGACGAGACGCGCAGCGCGCTGCTGCGGGCCGAATCCGTCGCCGCAGCGCTCGACGAGGCCAATCTGGACGATGCCTTGCTGGCCTGCGTCGACGCGCTTGGCATGGATCGCCTCACCGCGCTGCTGACCAACCTGATGGGGCGCCGGACCGAGGCGGCGCTCGCTCTTTCCCGCCCGGCAGCCGTGCTGGAGGAGACTTGGCGCAGCGCCGCCCGGGCTGCCCTGGCCGTCTTCATCGAGGACGCCGGCGTGCGCGACGCGATGCGCGGGCTGGCCGAAATCCTCAATGGCCCCGCGTTCATGACGGCGCTCACCCGGGAAGACGCCCTTGCGCCCTATCTGCCCATTGCGATGTTTCAGTGGCAGACGCTCGAACGGGCATGGGCGGCCGGGGACTTGCCCGCCGTCATCGAGACGCTCCCAACGCTCGCAAAAAACCTGCAGAAGGGCAAGGGCAAGGCCGCGCTGTGGGGGGCCGACAACCCAAAGCCGCTCATCGCCGCCGTGCGCGACGTGTATGACGAGGCCATCAAACCGCTGCTCAACGGCGTCGCCTGGGAGCAGGATTTGCAGGCCCTGCGCGTGTTGCCGGCCATCCAGCGCGTATTTACCGACGCCGCCGAACGGTATGCGCGGGCGCGCACGGGTGCCGCCCAGCTCGATTTTGACGATCTCGAGGAGATGGCCCTGAACCTGCTCAAGAACGCGCCGGCGGCGCGCGCGTATTGGCAGTCCGAGACCCAGGCGGTGCTGGTCGATGAGTATCAGGACACGAACCCGCGCCAGGCTGAACTCGCCCGTCTGTTGGCCGGCCAGGGGGGCCGCCTGTTTGTCGTTGGCGATGGCAAACAGTCGATCTATCGCTTCCGCGGCGGCGATGTGACGGTGATCCGGACCGAGAAAGAGCGCGCCATCGCCGAGGGAGGCTCTGGCGCCCATATCAGCATTAACCTTTCGTATCGCGCCCATCGGCCGCTGCTCGACGGGCTCAACACGCTGCTGCGCCCGGTTCTGGGCGAGGCTCAGCCCAATGATCCGGCTTGGAAGCAGCCTTTCGAGGCGCTGAACGCCCATCGGGCTGAGCCCCGGCCCGGTTTTGTCGCCCCCCACATCGAGCTGCACCTGGCCGTCAAAGGCGAGGGCGAACGGGCCGGGGCGGCGCTCGCCCGGGTTGCGGCGTCCACCGCCGACGCGATCGGACAATGGGTGGGCGCCGGGGCGATGCAGGCAACCGGCGATGAGGGTCGTCTTCGTCCGTTGCGCTTTGACGACGTCGCGATCCTGTGCCGGGCCTCAGCCTCCTTCAAGGCCTATGAGGACGCGCTGGAGCGGGCGGGCATCCCGTATCTCACCGTCGGTGGCAGCGGCTTTTTCGAGCGGCCCGAGGTGCGCGATGTCGTCAACTTGCTCCGCGCGATCGAGACCCCCCACGATGACGCGGCGTTCGCCGGCGCGCTGCGATCGCCGGTTTTCGGGGTTACCGACTATGCCCTGGCGCTGCTCTTCGACGGCCGCGACCGCGCGCGCTCGGCCTGGGCCCAGTGGCCCGAGCGCGTCGCGCGGCTTGCGCCGGCGGATCAGGCCACCGTGGCAGGCGCCGTCGACACCCTGTCCGCCCTGCAATCCCTGCGCGGGCGGGTGACGGTCGCCCAGTTGCTCAAGGAATTGCTCGATCGGACCGTGTATCTCCCGGCCCTGCTCGGCGCGGGCCATGCGCGCGGACGGCGCAACATTGAGAAACTGTTAGCCACGGCCCGCGACAGCGCCACACCCAGCGTGCGCGCATTCCTCGAATATGCGGCGGCCATGCGCGATTCCGGCGCGCGGGAGGGCGAGGCGCGCGCGGTGGCCGAAGGCGCGGTTCAAATCATGACCGCCCATGCGGCCAAAGGCCTCGAGTTCCCGGTCGTCGTGCTCGGCGATGCCGGACGCCAGAGCGGCGGCGGGCGCGACTTCGTGCTGCATCCCGAGTGGGGGCTGGTCTTGCGCCTGACCGACGTTGAGGATCGCAAGCCATTTCTCTACGCCCTGGCCGCCCGCGCCGAGCAGGAGCGAGACGAGGCCGAAGCCGGCCGGTTGCTATATGTGGCCGCCACCCGGGCCGAGGAAAAGCTCGCGATCAGCGCCGATATTGCCCTGAAGAAGGACGGTACGCCCGGCAACGTGAGCGGCTGGCTCAAACTCCTGTGCCTGCCCGGGGCGCTGCCGCTGATGGACAGGGCTATCGAGCATGATCCGGCCGGCGCCGCGCTGCGCGAAATGGACCTGAGCCGGGCCGAAATTCGGGTCATCGGCCTGATTCGCGAGCCGGGCGTGCCGCTGCCGCCCCGCCCGAGTCCGGCCGCAGAAGTAGCGCCAACGTTGGGCGACTTGCGCCTGGTCGCGCCATTGCCGCCTCCGGCCGCCGATCGGCCGCGCGACGAATTCCTGACTCGGGTGACATCCCGGGTGGCCCGTTCGGACGCGCCCGCGTCAGTGGTCGGCAAGCTCGCCCACCGGGCGGTCCAGCTTTGGCAGGTGGCGCCGCCCGATCTGGACTGGCTGCGGGCCGAGGCGCAGACCCTGGGCCTGGTCGAGCCGCGTCAGATCGACGACGCCACGAACCGGGCCCGGCGCATCCTCGCCCGCTTCGCCGCCCACCCGCTCTACGCCGAAATGAACAGTTCAGATCAGCGCCTGCATGAAGTGCCCTTCGCGTGGACGCGCGACGGCGCTCCGGTCTCAGGGATCATCGATTGCCTGTATCGCCTCGACGACGCCTGGAAGGTCATCGACTTCAAGTCCGATCAGCTTCGCGATCGCGCGGCCATGCTGGACCGGATCACGGTCAGGGGCTATGACCTCCAGATCAGCACGTATGCCGCCGCCGCCGAGGCCTTCCTGGGCGAGAGGCCCGCGGCGGCCTTATGCTTCCTGGATGTAGGCGGCGCGGTGGAAACAATCTGAAAATCGTTTCCCGTACAATTACAGCGATATGCTCAGCATCGAATCCCGCATTCGTTTCCTGTTTGATGAGAAGATCGTCGGCGTCATTCGTACCCGCACCGCCGACCAAGCCTTGAACGTTGTCCGGTCCCTGATCGAAGGCGGGTTCAAGGCCGTGGAAGTGCCGATGACGGTCCCCGACGCGCTAAACGTGCTCAAGGAGCTCGTCCTATCCGCGCCAGAAGGGGTGCTGGTCGGGGCGGGCACGGTGATGACCGCCGCCGATGCGCGGGCATGCATCGAAGCCGGTTGCCAGTTCATCGTCGCGCCGTCGGCCGAGTTTGAGATCATTCGCCCCTGCCGCGAGGCCGGTGTGGTCGCCATTCCCGGCGCAGCGACGCCGACCGAGATCGCGGCCTGTTGGCGGGCCGGCGCGCATGTGGTCAAGGTCTTCCCGGCCGCCACACTTGGGGGACCCGATTACATCCGGGCGGTCCGCGGGCCCTTCCCGCACATTCCGTTGTGGGTAAGCGGAATGGTGACCTCAGCCCAATCACAAAATTATCTGAAGGCCGGCGCGCAATTGGTCGGGCTGACCAACGAGCTGATGCCTCAAAACCTGATGGATGCCAACGACTGGGATGGCATCCGCGATCACGCGCGCGCCTGCCTGGCGACGGCGAAAGGAGCATAAGCATGACCTGGAAGAACAAGGCTTTGATGTTTGGCGCGGTCGGTGGCCTGATGGCCGGTCTCGCAGCCGCGGCGTTCTTCATCCGCAGCGCCGACGAAAAGGCGCTGCAAGACGGCAAGGCATTGGCGACGCCCGAGGTGCAAACGGGCGATCTGATCAAGGTTCTGGTGGCCGCCGTCGCCATTATTCGGATGGTCGCCGGGCTGGGAAAGTAAGGCAGGCCCGCCGACGTTGGGCAAACTCCAAGCGGGTGCGCATCTGTTTGTGACGGAGAGCTGGGCCAACTTCAAGATCCACATCGAAGACTTCCTGATCGGCCCCGATCGGGGAAACCTGGGCGATATGACCGCGTTCTGCGACGCGCTCGCGCCGTAGCATCCCGGCAAGGATTTCTTCGACCGCAACTCCTCTTGCTGTAGCGGCCAGCCGTCGCGTCGGAGGCGGCTGGCTGCGAGAAGTGCGCGCGTGAGGGGCTAAAATCGGGGCATGCGGCCAGCACGTTCGGGGATTCTTGCGGCGAACATCATTGTTCTGGCCCTCGCCCTCGCCCTGGCCGGCTGCGCCGTTGCGCCTGCCCCAACACCAAGCCCTCCGCCCGCTCAAACGGCCAGCCCGGCTCCGACGCCGATTCCCACCGTTATGCCAACTCCAGCCATGACCCCTGCCCCCGCCCCAAACCAGGCGTTGATCGACGCCGCCGAGGCGGGCGATCTGGCCCGCGTTCGGACGGCGCTGGCCCAGGGCGCCAGCCCGGCCTTCGCCGATGAGCGGGGCGTCACCGCCCTGATCGCGGCCGCCTATGCCAACCGGGTCGACATCGCTCAGGTCCTGATCGAGGCGGGCGCCGATGTAAACACCCAGGATCGCACCCGCCAAAGCGCCTATCTCATCGCGACCTCGGACGGTTTTGCCGACCTGTTGCGGCTCACCCTGCGGCATGGGGCCGATGTGCGCAGCACCGACAGCTACAACGGCACCGGGCTCATTCGGGCGGCCGATCGCGGGCATGTCGAGGTCATCCGGGAATTGCTGAAGACGAACATCGCGCTCGATCACGTCAACCGGCTGGGTTGGACAGCGTTGCTCGAGGCGATCATTCTCGGGGATGGCGGCGAACGGCACACCGAGGTCGTGCGGATGCTGATCGCGGCCGGGGCCAATGTCAATCTGGCCGACGGGAGCGGGGTGACCCCGCTTGCCCATGCGCGGCGGCGCAACCAGACCCGCGTCGTCGCCCTGCTTGAGGCCGCCGGCGCGCGTCCATGAGCTGGCCCGCCGGATAATATGAACCGATGGATCGGAAGAGCTTCACCTTCACCGGGCTCGGCATCGCGCTGATCGTCGTCGCCGCGGCGAGCGTCATGGCCGGCGTGACGTTCGCCACACAGGCCACGGCGGCGGCCACCAACCGGTCGCTGACCACGCCTCCGTCCGCCGCCGCGCTCGAGCAACTGTCTGGGCCTGTCGCGCTCAGCGCACTCGATCCCGCTCAGGTGGCGCGCGGCAAGTTGGTCTACGATGAGCACTGCGCAAAGTGCCATGGCTCCCAACTTGAAGGGCAGCCAAATTGGCACTACCCGTCGCTCACAACCTTCAAATATCCCGCCCCGCCGCACACCGACGTCGGGCACACCTGGCAGCACGCCGACACCGAGCTGCTGGACTACATCATGAACGGCACGGGCGGCCTGAGCAGCGAGATGGTGGGCTTCCGCGGCGTTCTAAGCGGGCCGGACATGGCGGCCGTGCTGGCATTCATCAAATCGAACTGGACCCAGGGCACCCGCGAGTATCAGAACAAGATAACGCTCATTCACCACATTTGGGGCGCCACCGGCCACTAATAGCGCCCGGCCCGACAAACTGCCGAAAGCGATGCCCCCCGGCTCCGCCGGGGGGCATCGCTTTCGGCGACTTGTTTGGCGCGGGATTGCTATGGACTGGCGGTCAGCCCGTTCTTGTCGGGCTCTTTGCACTCGCAGGCTTCCCGGCTCTCGCCGCCGCGGACGAGGCCGCCGTCATATTCCTCAACCCCTTCAACGGGTCTCCAGCCGGCGATGGCAAAGGCCAGGTCGCCCGCGGCGTTTAACCATTCACCGTTGTGCTTGCGCGCGATGTGAACATGGGCGCCGAGCGCGAGGCCGCCCTCGCAGGAGGGATGCCCGATCGCGTCGCCGGTTTTGAGTTGCGTCCCGCGCGCCACGCGGTCGGGTGTGCCGATGTGGAGATACAACACGCTCCAACCAATCCGCTCGTCGCCGCTCGGGTCGAGCGATTGCCCGACATCGCCCGGCCCGCTGCGCGCCACGACGCCCGGAGCCATGGCCGTCACCCAGTCGCCAAGCTCCCGGCAACCCCAGGTATTCGATGAGGCGAAGTCGATCGCCCCCCACGGCGTGCCGGCCGCCCAGCTCGCGTGCGGCCCGCCGGTCAAAAACCAGGTCTCGCCCGCGCGCCAGGGCAACGCCAACACGGGTTGAGCCAGGCCTGGTGGCACGGGCGGACCCAGGTCGTATTGCCACGGGTCGCCAAACAGGCGTTGATAAGTGGCAACAAACCCCCGTGCACTGGCAGCGGTCAACCACGCCCCGCGCAGATTCGTGGCGGCGAGATAGTTCTGCAGGGCGGCGGTGCCGGCGTTGATCCGATCGCCCACAAAGGCGCGGCCGCCGTCGGCCATCCGGACGGTGAACCGGGTGCCAAGCCGCCAACCGTAATAGCCCTCATTGAGGCGTGCGGTCGCCCATTGCAACTGCAGGAACAGGCTGTTGGTGATCCCGGTCTTGGTGTTGCCCAGCGGGTAGTTGAGCTTGTCGCCGGCAGGGGCGGAGTCGCTTAGCCAACCGCTCGAATACTCGAGCAAGGCAAGCAACACCCGCGGGTTCACGCTGGCCAGCTCAGCCGCCCGGGCGACGATCCGGGCGCCGTCCAGTGGCGCGCCATTCACGGTCTCACTGAAAGACTTCAGATACCCCGGCTGCGCGGCGATGAATGCGCCGGCGTCAAAGGCGGCCGCAGCCGGCCCGTTGACCAGCTCGCTGTCGGGGATGAGTTTGATCGACGGACCGTTGCCGCTGACAGACTCGAGAATGAACAGGGTCTGGCCGGGCTGGATCAGACCCGGGTTGGAGATGCCGTTCAGGCGCTGCAAATCGCCGGTGTCCATATCGAAGGCAGCGGCGATACCGCCCAGTGTGTCTCCGCGTCGGATGGTGTAGGTTCCGGTCACGACTCCGGTCGAGGGGATACCCCGGGCTGGATCGAGGGTCGGCGTTTGAGCGGGTCTGGGCGTACTCGACGGCGCGGCAGCTGCAACGGCTCCAGGCCCGGTTTGTGTGGATAACTGGGGGAAAATCGGTGGATTACCGGTCGGCGACTGTGGATTCCGGAGCTCAACAGAGCAGGCGGCCAGCCCAAGGGCCAGCACCGCCGCCAGCGCTAGAGCCCGGAAACGCCTTACTACCCTGTTCATGCCCTACGCATTGTCGGGTCCGGCCTGAGCCGGCGCTGAACGCCCGCCCACCGACTGCCCCCCACTTTCGAATACCGGCTCACCTGACAGGTGACGGAGGGGCCGGGGGATGACCTGTCAGGTGACGCCGGCCCCCGCGATGACCTGTCAGGTCAGGCTAGTAGCCGCGCGGGTGCGCCAGCATCCACTGCCAGGCGCTGCTGATGATGTCGGGCAAGCCCGTGATCCGCGGCGTCCAACCCAGCTCCTGGCGAGCGAGTTCGGACGAGGCGACCAGCCGCGGCGCGTCACCCGGCCTGCGGGGGCCCTCCTTCACCACGACCGGCTTGCCCGTCACCTCGATCGCGGCGTCAATCACCTCGCGCACGCTGTATCCCGCCCCATTTCCGAGGTTGCAGGTCAACGTTGTGTTCCCCTCCAGGTAGTCGAGGGCTTTCAAGTGGGCGCTGCCCAGATCGGACACATGGATATAGTCGCGAATGCAGGTCCCGTCCGGGGTTGGATAGTCAGTCCCAAATACGCTGATATCCGGGCGCAGCCCAAGCGCCGCGCGCAGGATGAGCGGGATGAGATGGGTCTCCGGATCGTGCGCTTCGCCGCGCGCGCCGGCCGCCCCGCACGCGTTGAAATAGCGCAGCACGACAAAACGCAACCCATGGATGTCGTGGAACCACTTGAGCATCTTCTCAACCATGAGCTTGGTCTCGCCGTAGCAGTTGGCCGGCGCGATGGGCGAGGTCTCGCTGAGCGGCGCGTCCGAGGCGGCGAAGACCGCCGCCGTCGACGAGAACACCAGCTTGGCCACCCCATGGTTGACGCAGGCCTCGAGCAGGTTGAGTGAATTCCCTACGTTGGCCCGGAAATAGCGGGCAGGCTGCTTCATGCTCTCTCCGGCCTCGATCAGGGCGGCAAAGTGGAACACGGCATCGGGCCGGATGACTCGCATGGCCTCATCGATGTCATCGGGATGGCCCAGATCGCCAAAATGGAAACGGGCCGCTTCGGGCACGGCAGCTCGGTGGCCGGTGCTCAGGTTGTCGAACACGGTGACGCGGTGGCCGGCTTCAACCAGCATTTGCGAGATAATCCCGCCGATGTAGCCGGCCCCGCCTGCGACGAGGACATTCATAGGGGCTGATGTTAGCAGGGCCTGATGGCGGGACCTTTGCCTTTGAACGCAGACTTCACGGGACTCCACCTTTTCGGCCAGACCAGTCTGGTGGAGGCGGCCAGGCGTTGCAGGCCCCGCGAGCGCGGCCTCTCCCAGCGGGAGAGGTCGGCGCGAAGGCGCGCCAGCGCCGCAGCGCCGGGTGAGGGGCGGCGGATTCGGCGCGCCGAGCCTCGGTCTGCGGCGGGCTCAAACCCCCCACCCGCGCCCTGCGGGCGCGGCCTCTACCGGCGGGAGAGGCAACGTCGCCGGCCTTGCCGCCAGCACCCGCATGATGACGAGCACCGCCGCGAAGTAGCCGACGTAGCTCACCGTCTGACTCAGCGACGGGCTGGCGATATATCCGAACAGCGCCTTGAGGAACCTGCCCGCAATGGACGTCTGCGAGATGATGCCATTGATGTCATAGAGCGGGGCGACGATCGGCGGGATCCAGCCCAGTTCATTGAACTCACCAACCGCATGCCCGACCAGTCCGGCCGCAAAGAAGATCAGGATGATGCTGGTGAACTGAAAGAAGCGCCGCATGTTGAGCCGCAGCGATGATTCAAAGGTCAGCCACCCGATGATGATGGCGGCCACCAATCCGAGCAACCCGCCCAGCCAACCCAGGATCGGCGCTTCCGCGGCTGCCGCGCCAGGTTCTGCAAAGTTGACGGCGGTCAGGAACAGGGCCAACTCGATCCCCTCCCGCCCGACGGCCAGGAACGAGACCAGAAAGAGCGCCCATTTTGCGCCAGGCACAAGCGCGTTCTTGACATCCGCCTCGAGCGAGCGCTGCGTTTCGCGCCCCTGCTTCTGCATCCAGAAGATCATCCAGGTCAACACGCCCGCCGCCAACAGCATCATCACGCCCTCGAACAACTTTTCCGCCGGCCCCTCAAACTCCGCGCCGAGCACATTCAAGGCGATTGCCACCCCGATGCTCAACACGGACGCGACTCCCACGCCGAGCCACACCATCGGGGCCCGATCCATCCGGTTCATCTTGCTCAGCATGCCCAGCACGATGCCGATGATCAGCGCCGCTTCGATTCCTTCGCGCAAAGCCAACAAAAACCCTGCCAACATATGTCTTAGCTCCTCTGATTTGTTTCCGTCCGGTCGGCCCGG
>JBDSIP010000309.1:0-4512 GCA_039917915.1 Thermoflexales bacterium | reverse complement strand
GTGCAGCCACCATGAGCTGGGCTATGAGCTCGGCTCGGCCGACCCGCTGTTCCGCCCGCAACCGTGGTGGGCGCCGCCGCCGGATGCGGCCTTTGCGGACGCGTGCGCCAAAGTGGTCTCCGAACTTCATCCGCCCTTGATGGACGAGCTGGGCGGCTATGCCGAGGCCCAGGGCGAAGATGCGCGCGCGGTGTGGCGAATGTGCTGCCGGGTCAACCTCAAGGCCCGCATTCGCGCTTCCGGCGGCGCAATCATCGACGGACCGGGCGAAGGATGCTCCACCTTCTGGTGGCGCGGCGCGAACTACACCATTGCTGGCCGAAACTACGACTACAGCCGCTTACAGGCGCGCCGCCAACGCATCCGATTTCAGTCCGCCGGGCGGGCGGGGTTTGCCAGCATAGGCGCGCGCGGCAGCGTGCCCTGCGGCCGCTACGACGGGGTAAACGCGCGCGGGGTGTGGGTATCGCTCCATGTCGTCATGACGGACACGCCAGGCATGGACGAGACGCCGCCCGGGGTGCCCTTTCACCTGGTCGGCCGGTTGGCGCTGGAGCTGTGCGGATCGGCTCGCGCGGCGCGCGATCTGCTGCTTGGCATTCCGCATCTGAGCTCACTGTGTTATCTGGTTGCGGATGCGGATGAAGCCTTTGTGATCGAGGCGGATCCCCGGCGCGTACGCGCGCTGGAACAGTCGTTGGCAGGCGATGACGGGTCGATATCAGTGGCCAATCACTTTCGCCACCCGGACATGCGGCCGCTCCAGTCGCAGCGGCCACTTGAGCACTCGCAACGGCGCTGCGCCTATCTTCAGCGTGGCCCGGGTCCGTTCGCGCGCTGGGACGAGGCGCAGGCCCTCGCGCTCGCGTCGCTCAGCGATCAAAGCGTCCCCGTATGCGGGCGCTCAGGCTGGATGGAAACGCTCTGGAGCGCCGTGGCCGATCTGCGCGATGGACGTATCTGGTACTCCCCGGGACCGCCGGATGTGACTCCGTTCGAGTCCATCCCGCCAGTCGCCGACGGCATCGTGTGATGGATACAATCGCATCCATGCCAGCCTCCCCCGCCCCGGATACCCCCGGCGCGATCCTCGACCGACACATCCCACTTGATCGGACGTTCAACACCCGCGACTGCGGCGGCTATGCAGCGGCCGACGGCAAGTTCACCAAATGGCGCACCCTGCTCCGGACCGATTGCCCGCTTCGGCTGACCGACGCCAGCCTTGCGACGTTGAATGAAATCGGAGTGCGGACGGCCATCGATCTGCGCAACAGTCAGGAAATCTGTGACGACGCGACTCGACATGCCCTCCACCAGGCGCCTGGTATCCGGTATATCAACCTGCCGCTCATCCCCAGATTCAGCCCCGATACCATGCCTCGTGATGTGCATGACGCATATCTCATGTATTTGCGCGATTTGCAGCCGCAGATACGGGATGTTCTGAGCGCGCTCGCAAACGGCGAGACGCCCACAATTGTCAATTGCCAGGCGGGAAAGGACCGCACGGGCATGATCATCGCGCTCGCCCTCGGCGCGGTCGGGGTGCCGATCGACACACTGGTTGCCGACTACGCCTTGACCGAAATCTACCTGCGCGGACTAATCCCGGAGTTGATCGCGGAAGCAGTCAGCGCAGGCTACGACTCGGAGCGCTATCGGCGCATGCTGGAGACGCCACCCGAGGCGATGCGCCAGGCGTTGAGCTGGGCGATCCAACACTACGGCAGCATCCCGGAATACCTGATCGCCATCGGCGTCACCCAGACAGAGCTCGCTGCGTTGCGAGCGCAATTACTGGTCGAGCACGCCCACGTGTCGTTTGGCTGGCGCCTGCCCGACAACCGGCGCGCCCGCACGGTATTCAGCGCTGAAGTGCATGTCTACGAACACAGTCTCGATCGCTGGTTGATGCGTCTGCTGACCCTGACCGAGCCCCTTGACAAGAGCCTGCCCGAGGAGTTTCGCGCGCTGGTTGCGACGCTTACTGGAAAGTGGGTGCGCATCCCTGGAGAAGCCCGCCAGGGTCTGACTTTGCCAATGAAATACGAAACACTGCTGGGTGAGATCGCCTATTTTCACGCCAGCCGGCCGCCGACCGTCGCATGATCCAGCACGCGCACAACGGCCTGAACTATCTCAGTTTCAAGACCATCGACGCCGCCCGCGTCCATCACGGCGTGTTCACCCGCCACGGTGGCGTGAGCGAGCCCCCCTACGCGTCGCTCAATCTGAGCCGGAGCACCGGCGACGGCGCCGAACCGGTTCGCGAAAACCGCCGGCGCATGTTTGAAGCGCTCGGCACCACGCCCGAACGCTCGCTCACCTCGTGGCTCGTGCACGGCAACACTGTGCGCGTCCTGGACGAGACCATGCTCGCCCACAAGCCCTTCAGTGATGATGCCCACGCCGACGCCATGATCACCCGCTCGCGCTGCCTGGCGCTCACGTTGCGGTTTGCCGATTGCGTGCCAGTAGTCTTCTATGATCCAGCGCGCGCGGCGATCGGGATCGCCCACGCCGGCTGGTTGGGGATTGAGAACGGGGTGCTTGGGGCGACCGTCCAGGCAATGGCGACCGCGTTTGGCAGCCGCCCATCGGACATCCAGGCCGGGATTGGCCCCTCCATTGGACCCGATCGTTTTGAAGTGGGCGAGGACGTCGCTGAGCGCATTCAGCGCGCCGCGCCAGAACCGGTGATCGTGCGTCGGCATGGCGCGCCCCGCCCCTTTGTGGATCTATGGCGGGCGGCCGCCGCGCAACTGCGCCAGGCGGGCTTGGAATCGATCGAGACTGCAGGCGTGTGCACCGCGACGGACAACCTAGATTGGTTTTCGCATCGGGCTGAGCAAGGCAAGACCGGCCGGTTTGGCGTGGCGATTCTGCTTGTTTGAAAGCGCGCGATAGCGGATTCAATCGTTCTCGGCTTCGCCGGTGACGATCGAATCCGCAAGGCTGCCTGCACGAGCGGAAGTAGGGAGCCGGAGGGGGAATCGGAGCGGGAGCGTCAGGTTGATCATTGACATGGGCGTAACCTAAAAACATGCCATATCGCCGACTTACGCTTGCCACGTTGGTGCCTCTCGCGGCCGCATCGGTCCTCGCAAACGGATTTGTCCTCGGCCGCTTCATACTCAGTGGCGAGCGCGCGTATGGTTTCCTGATCTGGAACCTGTTTTTGGCCTGGGTGCCGATTGGCTGCGCGCTGATCGCGCAGGGACTGGCTTTCTCACTGCTCAGTCCGCGCCGCCCCATGCGAGTACGGCTGCAGCTTGTGAGCCTGGCGGCGTTTTCATTGGGCTGGCTGGTGTTCTTCCCCAATGCTCCGTACTTGATGACCGACCTGGTGCACCTCCGACCCTTCCAGGAGAACAGCCTGCTCTGGTTCGACACCGCCATGTTCGCGACCTTTGCCCTGCTGGGTGTGGCGCTGGGATGCCTGTCACTGCTGGCGATGCAGGACGTCGTCGCGACCGGGTGCCATCGCGTATTCCGGCGCGTTCGCGGCGCCCGGCCGGTTGCCCGGTTTCTCGCCGCAGCCTCCGGCTGGGTCTTCGCGATCGCCACGCTTGGCGCGGGCAGCTATGGCATGTATCTGGGGCGGGTCATGCGCTGGAACAGTTGGGATGCTCTGTTCAATGTCGATGACGTCGCGCTATCGATTGCGCGCAGCCTGATCGACCGGCCCAGCGCGCCGGGGATGTTCAAGATTACAGCCGTGTTTGGCCTGTTTCTTGTTTGCGCGTATGTGACGATGTACGCCTTCACGCGTGTGAGGCCGACCGTCGATACGAACTGACAACCTGTTGCTGGAAGCGGCATTCCCCTGCCTCGCCGGATAATGCCGCTTCCAGCAAGACAGTTAGTCTCGCGCAAGCGTCGCCAGGGCGCGAAAGGCGCGATAGGCGGCGAGCATGTCCGGCAGCGTGATTTCGACCCGTGTGCCCGCCACGCGCGTTGCGCCGGGAAACAGCAGGGCCCGATCCGCGTGCCGGCTGTAGACGAACTCAACTGCCAGCGTTGTCGGCCGGGTGACACTAAACGGCCTGGGAGCGCGTCCGGCGAGGAGTCCGGCCACGGCCGCATGGGCGGCCTCTCGGATGCGCCGGCGCGATTCGACCAGCGGCAGGCATTCGGCCGCAAATTGACTGGTCGCGGTCTTGACGATCGCGGTTTGCATCGCATCGCCGCCAAACGCAAGGCCCTCGGCGCAGGCCGTCTGATCGCCGGTGATCAGGATCGGCGGCACGCCAAAGTGACCGGCCGCCCCAAGGTTCAGGCCGATCTCACCGGTACGACGCCCGTTGACGAAGACGCTGGCGATTCGAGCATTGCTCCAGGTATGGTCGAGGATGGCCTCGGCCGTGCCGGCCATGGCGTGGTAACCCACCAGCATGAGGGCGTCGACGCTCTGATCGATGCCCTGGACCATCGACATCGGAGAGGGCGAGCCATGGTTGAGGCGGGCGCGCGAATCGAGCTGCTCGATCAGCGCGTTTGTGCCATTCC
>JBDSIP010000308.1:0-2656 GCA_039917915.1 Thermoflexales bacterium | reverse complement strand
ACCGGTCGCTGCGGGCCTATCTTGAGGCGCACTACGACGACAGCGAGTTTGAGCTGCTTCTGGCGGATGCCACCGATCTCATGTCGTCCGATCCGCATCCCGAGCGGGTCAGTCTGAGCATCATCGGCGCCCGCAATGACGGCGTGCCGCTCCAGGCGCTAAAGATTGTGCGTTGGTTTGATCAGCGCGGGTTGACACGCTTTCTGGTGCGGGCCGTGCGGGCGAGCGCCACCGGGCGGCAGTTTCCGATTTGAATCGCGCCGGTCTAGAAGCAATCCTAAAAACATCTGGCGAGATCACACTCCCCGCGCGAAGCGCGGCGTAAGATCGGAACATGAGCACACATGCCTTGAAATCTGCGCGTTCGCCTATCTCGATTGTCGGCGCGACCCTGGCCGTGCTTGCCCTCGCCGGCTGCGCCGCGGCCCCCGCTTCCGCGCCGACGGCGGGGTCCAAGGGCCCGCCGCGGGAATTGATCCTCTCGACCACCACCAGCACCAATGACTCGGGTTTGCTCCCGGTTATCCTGCCCGACTTCGAGGCGAAATTCAACGCCACGGTCAAGGTCGTCGCGGTGGGGACCGGGGCGGCGATCAAGCTGGGCCAGGATGGCAATGCGGACGTTGTGCTGGTCCACGCGCGCGCCCAGGAGGATGAGTTCGTCAGGTCCGGTTTCGGGATCAACCGGCGGGATGTCATGTACAACGATTTCATTCTTGTTGGGCCCGCGGCCGATCCGGCCAAAGTCGCGGGCCTTCCGAGTGTCGCCGATGCGCTGAAGCGAATCGCTGCCGCGCCCGCGAACTTCGTTTCTCGAGGCGACAAGAGCGGCACGAACACGAAGGAACTCGAGCTGTGGAAGGCGGCCGGGATTGAACCCGCCGGTGCCTGGTATGCCGCGATCGGTCAGGGCATGGGCCCGACACTGGTTGCGGCCAACGAGAAAAACGCCTACACCCTTACCGATCGGGCGACATGGCTGGCCCAGGCGGCCAAGCTTCAGGGCCTCAAGGTGTTAGTAGGCGGCAACGCCATCGCCGAAAACAAGGATAAGGCGCTCTTGAATCCGTATGGCGTCATCCTGGTCAATCCGGCCAAACACCCGACCCTGAAGGCGGATCTGGCCGAAGCCTTTGCCGCTTGGATCACATCGCTGCCCGTCCAGGAGAAGATCGCCGCCTTTGGCAAGGTCGAGTATGGCCAGCCGCTGTTCTATTCGGATAGCGAAGCCTGGCGGGCAGTCCATCCCTAAAGGTTATCCTGAGACATCCGGCGAGTTCGCAACCCCGCGCATCTCGCGCGGATTGTCATCTCGCCATTGCTTCCAGAGGATAATTTACGCCTCTGATGCAGGACCTCATCAACGCCCTGGGCGCCGCGTTCCGGCTGCTCATTTCCTTCGATCCGGTGCTGTGGGGAATCATCGGTGTGTCGATGCGGATGTCGTTGACGGCCCTGGCCATCAGTTCGCTCGTGGGCATCCCGCTGGGAGTTTGGATGGGCCTGCGCCCGAGCCGCCCGCGCTGGCTGATGGCGGTCCTGTACACGGGAATGGGCGTTCCGCCCGTTGTACTTGGCCTGCTGGTCTATGTTTTCCTGTCGCGTTCGGGGGTCGTCGGAAGCCTGAATCTCGACTGGATTCCCCGGCTGTTCACGGTCGAGGCAATGATCATCGCCCAGATCCTGCGGGCGTTCCCGATGGTGGTCGCCCTGACCTTGTCTTCGGTGCTGGCGGTGGATGCGGGCGTTCGGCTGCAGGTGCGCTCGCTGGGGGCAACCGAGTTTCAACTCGGCGTGGCGGTTTTGCGCGAGGCGCGCTCGGGCGTGGTCGTCGCGCTGGTCGGCGGATTTGCGGCGCTCATCTCCGAGGTGGGCGCGGTCATGCTGGTGGGCGGGAATGTGGCCGGGCAGACCCGGGTGCTGACCACCGCCATCGTCCTCGAGACCGGCCAGGGGAATTTCGACCGCGCGCTTGCGCTTGGTTTTGTCGTGCTGGTCCTGGCGTTCGTCGGGAACCTTCTGCTGGCCCGGCTCCAGACCTCGTCCCATGGCTGAGCCCATTTACGCCCTGAACGCGGTGTCGAAGCGTTACGGCCAAAAGATTGCCGTCAGCGTCGAACACCTTGACATTCTACGCGGTGAGGTGTTTGCCCTGGTTGGGCCAAGCGGCGCTGGCAAGAGCACGTTACTCCGGCTGCTGAACTTTCTCGAGCCGCCAACCTCGGGCCACATCGAGTTTGAGGGCGCGCGCTTCGACGCGGAGACGCCCGTCGCGCTGGCGCAAAGGCGGCGGGTGACGACTGTCTTTCAGCGCCCCGCATTGCTGCGGATGAGCGTGCGGGACAACGTCGCGTACGGCCCGCGCCTGCGCGGCGAATCGGACGCGGCGCCCCGGGCGGAAGACGCGCTGCGCCAGGTGGGCTTGCAGAACCTCGCGCGGGGCGGCGCGGTGACGCTGTCGGGCGGCGAGGCCCAGCGGGTGGCGCTTGCTCGGGCGTTGGCGATCGCGCCCGATGTCCTGCTTCTGGACGAGCCGACCGCGAATCTGGATCCCGCGAATGTCCGCCTGATCGAGGCGGCGGTCCTGGAGCACCGGCGCGCCCGCGGTTGTACCGTCGTGTGGGTGACCCACAACCTGGCGCAGGCCCGCCGGGTG